>JBKQQQ010000088.1:0-12939 GCA_052144275.1 Streptosporangiaceae bacterium | reverse complement strand
GCTGTCGGTACTGTGCCGGATTGGGTGATCTGTGCGTGCCGGGCTGGCCCGCCAGCCCTCAGGTGGAACGGGCCTGCGGGGCACGCCCGTCCGGGGCCGCGGGAGCACCGGATCCCGGGCCAAGGCTATGGCGGGGGCGAATTTGACGACAGCCGCGGCTGATCTGCCTCACGGGCCTGCCGCCGCCAGCGTCGGCTGCACCGTGCCGGCGACAACGCCGGGGTCCGCGCCAATCTGGGCTGTCATCGTCTTGCGGGCATTTCAGTGGCGGCACTGATGGCCACGTTGGCGATCGTCGTGTCGAACACGACCGTCATCACCCCGGTGAGCATGATCACCGCGAGCTTTGATGAACGCCGGGTCCAGATGAGTTCTCCAGGCGCCCGCCCGGCGGCTTCAGCCGCGGCCAGCACCCGCTCGCGCATGGCGGGGAGGGCGCCGGGCGGGGGCGTGGCCGAGCGAGGGACTCCGGATTGGGTCTCATAGTGGCGCTCCATCGCCGGCGTCGCCGGAGTCGAGCCGGCGCACAGAGATCAGGCAGAGCCCAAGGTCGCGGATTTTGACCAGCAGCCCGTGCAGCGCGGGCTGATCGGCGAGCGGGCCGCAGATGACCGTTTGCGTGCTGTCATTGCTGAGGTGGAGATCTTCGAACCAGGCGGCCCAATGGCTGTCGAGGAGACCCTCGATGCGGATCTCGGAACGGGCGGGCTGTCCTGAGGCGCTCATGTCCGCGCCCCCCGTGGCGGGAAGCCAGCGCCCGGCCGCGGCGCCGTCGCTCCTGCGGCCCGTGCAGAAGCGGCGCGTGAGGCGGGCACATCCGCGGCGCCCGCCGGGTCGATCGTGGCGCGGGTGAGCCTGAGCGCGGTCATCACTGTCCCTTCCGTGGGTGCACGTCTCGTTCCCCCGGAACGCTACGAACGGTCCCGCGGCTTGGCGTCACCCGAAGGTGCCCATGCCGGTGGAATCTTGCGCAGCGGCGCCAGGCACGAACGTGCCGGGACGGCAGTCGCCAGAGCAGGCCCGGCTGGGGCGGGCGGCCAGCCCGCCGGTCCTACAATGGGCGCACGCAGCGCGGACACGGCCGGCAACAGGAGCGAGATGGCGGCCGGTTGGGGGTGACAGCCGCACCCGCGGCCGCCCCGGCTAGCCGGTCAAGCCGGGCTTACAATGGGTTCGCCTGGCGGCGAGGCTGGCTGTCGCCGGGCGCGCTGAGGGTGGGTCGCTCATGGCTGAGCCGTCTGCGGCGGCCCCGCGCGTGGCCGCCGCGTCCGGGCAGGATGTCCTGCTGGCCACCAAGCTGCACGTGCCCCGCCCGCAGCCGGGCTTCGTGGCCCGCCCGCGCCTGGTGGAGGCACTCGTTGAAGGGCTGGCGCGGCGGCTGATCCTGGTGTGTGCCCCGGCTGGGTCCGGTAAGACGGCCCTGCTGGCCGACTGGGCCCCGTCTGGCAACCGGCCGGTGGCCTGGCTGTCGCTGGACGCAGCCGACAACGACCCGGTGCGGTTCTGGCGTCACGCGGTGGCCGCGCTGGACCGGGCGCGCCCGGGGATCGGGGAGAGAGTCGGCCTCCTGCTCGGCCCGCCGACGCCGGCATCCTTCGGGGGGCTGGTGACAGCGCTGATCAACGACCTGGCCGCCCAGCCCGGCGACGGCGAGGTGCTGCTGGTCCTCGACGACTACCACCTGATCGACGCCCAGCCGGTGCACGCGTCGCTGGCGTTCCTGCTGGAGCACCTGCCGCCGGGCCTGCACCTGGTGCTGGCCAGCCGGGCCGACCCGCCGCTGCCGCTGGCCCGGCTGCGGGCCGGCGGGCAGCTGGCCGAGCTGCGCACCGCCGACCTGCGCTTCAGCGCGGAGGAGGCGGCGGCCCTGCTCCGCGAATCGGCTGGTGCTGACCTGCCCGCCGCGGCGGTGGCGGCTTTGGCCGCCCGCACCGAGGGGTGGGTGGCCGGCCTGCAGCTGGCCGCCCTTTCATTGGCGGGGCAGGCGGATCCCGCCGGGTTCGTGGCGGCGTTCAGCGGCAGCCACCGCTATGTCCTGGACTACCTGGCCGAGGAGGTGCTGGACCGCCAGCAAGAGGAGCTGCGTACCTTCTTGCTGGAAACCTCGCTGCTGGAACGCCTGTCCGGCGGGCTGTGTGATGCGGTCACCGGCCGCACTGATAGCCAGGCGATGCTGGAGCGGGTGGAGCGGGCAAACCTGTTCCTGATACCGCTGGATGAGGTGCGCGGCTGGTGGCGCTACCACCACCTGTTCGCCGACCTGCTCCGCGCCCGCCTGCAGCAGCAACGGCCCGGCCGGGTTCCGGCGCTGCACCGGGCCGCGGCCGCCTGGTGTGAGGATCATGGCCTCGCCGACGACGCGGTGCGCCACGCCCTGGCCGCCGGGGACGCCGCCTGGGCGGCACGGCTGGTCGAACGGCACGTCGAGACGCTGCTCGGCCGCAGCGAGGGCGCGACCCTGCGCCGCTGGCTTTCGGCGCTGCCGGCGGAGTCGGTACGCGACCGTCCGCGCCTGTTCCTGGCCCAGGCGTACGGCGCCGCCATGGGTTTCCAGGTGGAAGCACTCGAGGCCCTGCTCTATGACGCCGAGCGCGCCTTCGCGGTCAGCGGAGACGAACCGTATGAGGCGTCCGCCGGGCGGCCGGTGAGCTCGCTGGCCAATGTGCCCGCGGGGATCGCGTTCCTGCGCGCCGTGCTCGCGCGGCTGCGTGGTGATGCCGCCCTCGCGTCCGACTACAACCGGCAGGCCCTGGCCCAACTGGGCGAGGACGACTGGCTGATGCGCTACTTGGTGCGGTGGAACCAGGCGGCGGCGGACTGGCTGGGCGGACGGCCCGGGCCAGCCGAGCGCGGCCTGACAGAAGTGCTCGCGGAGCTGCGGGCGGCCGGCCAGTTCTTCGCTGGCTTTCTCGCCATGCGTGTCTGCTACGACCTGGGCGAGGTGCAGCGCGCCCAGGGCAACCTGGATGCGGCACTGGCGACCCACCGGCAAGCGCTGGAGGAGGCCGGCGAGAGCAGCCAGACAGCCATCACCGGCCCGGCGCATGTGGGCCTGGCCCAGGTCCTGTACGAGCGGGACGAGCTGACCGCCGCCCTTGACCACGCCACCCGGGGGGTCACGCTCTGCCGGCAGCTTACCTTCACCCAGTCGCTGGCCACCGGCCTGGCTGTCGTGGCCCGGATCCGGCACGCGCGTGGTGACGCGGTCGGGGCGCTGGAGGCGATGGGCGAGGCCGGGCAGGCCGGGCTGAGCCCGCAGGTGATCACCCTGCTCAACCCGGTCCCGGCGCAGCGGGCCCGGCTGCTGCTGGCCCTGGGCGACGTCCACGCGGCCGCCCAGTGGACAACGGCTGCTGGTCTTAGCCCGGCCGACGAACCCGGCTACCCGCGGGAGCCGGAGTACCTGGTGCTGGCCCGGGTGCTGCTCGCCCAGAACGACCCCGGCGCGGCGCTCGCGCTGCTGGACCGGCTGCACGCGGCGGCCGTCAGCCAAGACCGGGCAGGCAGCGTCATCGAGATCGGCGCGCTGCGGGCACTCGCGCTGGCGGCCGCCGGCGAGGAGAACGCCGCGGTGGACGCCCTGGCCGGGGCGCTCACCCTGGCCTGCCCGCAGGGTTACGTCCGGGTGTTCGCCGACGAGGGCCCGCCGATGGCCGCGCTGCTGGGCGCGCTGGTCGCGGCCCAGCGGGCAGAGCAGGCCGCGGCCCGCGGTGTCCCGCTTGGCTGCCTGGCCCGGGTGCTGGGGTCGTTCGGCGAAAGGCCCGCCGCGCCGGGCGCCGGGCGCGGCGCGGCCGCGGTGGTGCCGGGACTGGTGGAGCAGCTGACCGCCCGGGAGCTGGAGGTGCTGGCGCTGCTGGCCGCGGGCGCGCCGAACCCGCGCATCGCCGAGCAGCTGGTGGTCAGCCTCGACACGGTGAAAAAGCACGTGAGCCACCTGTTGGGCAAGCTCGGCGCGGCCAACCGCACCGAGGCCGTGACCCGGGCCCGCCAGCTCGGCCTGATTCCCTAACCCGGCACCCGCTGCCCGATCCGGGCGGCACCGTTGTGCCCGGGAGCTGCCCGGCCGCACTGTCGTGCCCCGGGGCCGGCCGCGGAAGATTCCACCCCGTGCGCACCTTCGGGTGACGCCCCACCGCGGCGCCGACCCATACCGTCCCCTTGAAGAACCAGTCCCCGAACAGTGGAGGATGTCATGTACGACCCGCCTGCCTACATATGGGTGATCACCATCGCGGCGACCGCCGCGATCGCGGCTGCGGCCTGCGTCGCGCTGTACAGCGGCGCGAAACGCGTCGGCCTGGGCCGGCGGCGCGCGGCGCTGCTGGCGGGGGCCGCGGCCGTCGTGCTCGGCGGCTGGTTCACCGCCACCGCGGTGATCGCGGGTCACGGCTGGTACGACACGCGGCTCGGTCACGGGGTGCCGTGGCTGCCGATCGCGGTGGCCGGCTTCTTCGGCACGCTGCTGGCCCTGCGCCGGATCCCGGTAGTCGCGCGTGCCCTGGCGGCGCCGGGCCTGGCGAGCCGCCTGGAGTACCCGCACTTGTTCCGGGTGGAAGGGGTGGTCTTCCTGATCATGATGGCCCTCGGTCATCTGCCCGCGCTGTTCGCCTTGCCCGCGGGCCTGGGCGACATCGCCGCCGGCATCGCCGCGCCGCTGGTCGCGTACAGGCTCGCGCGGGGCACGGGCCGCCGCGCCGCCCTGTGGCACAACGCGTTCGGCATGACCGATCTGGTGGTGGCCCTGACCCTCGGCGCCCTCACCGGATTCCAGCTGCTCAACGTCACGCCGTCCGCCGCGCCGATCTTCGAGCTCCCGCTTGCGCTGATCGTGACAGCCGGCGTGCCGCTGCTGTTCGTCCTGCACATCACGTCCATGTCCGCGCTGGCCAAAGCCCCGCGGACACCGCTGCCAGCCACCGGCCCGCTCATCGCCGGCGCGAGATAGACCGATCCGTTCAAGTTCCTCATCTACGCGGAGCTCGCCGGCGCCGAGATCGGCCCGGTCGAATAGCCGCCCGGCGCACGCTGGCGGCCGCTACCCGAAAGGATCATCATGAACACCCTGCTCCGAGCCAAGGCACCCCACAGCGGGACCGCCCCTCGTCAGCTGAACGAGACAGCGAGCAAGCAAGCGGTGGAGATCGAGCATCTCCGCAAGACGTACGGAACGCTGGTCGCGGTCGACGACGTCTCGTTCTCGGTCGCCGAAGGCGAGATCTTCGGCATCCTCGGCCCGAACGGCGCGGGCAAGACCACCATGGTCGAGTGCGCGATCGGCCTCCGCACACCGGACTCGGGAACAATCCGGCTGATGGGCCTGGACCCGCAGGCCGACCGGGACAAGGTCC
The DNA here is from genome assembly GCA_052144275.1 of Streptosporangiaceae bacterium. Taxonomy (GTDB): domain Bacteria; phylum Actinomycetota; class Actinomycetes; order Streptosporangiales; family Streptosporangiaceae; genus Palsa-504. The sequence continues at coordinate 7,591 of JBKQQQ010000088.1, read as the reverse complement.
ACGAGATCGTCGGGGTGCAACTCCAGGAGAGCTCCTTTCCGGCCAAGCTCAGGGTCGGCGAGATCCTGGACATGTACCAGTCCTTCTACCGCGAGCCCGCTGACGTCACCGAGCTGATCGACGTGCTCGGGCTGGAAAGCAAGCGCAAGGACTACTACCGGTCCCTGTCCGGCGGCCAGCGACAGCGCCTGTCCGTCGTGCTGGCCCTCATCGGCCAGACGAAGATCGCGGTGCTCGACGAGATGACGACCGGGCTCGACCCGCAGGCCCGCCGGGACACCTGGGACCTCATCGAGCGCGTACGCGACCGCGGGGTGACGATCGTGCTGGTGACGCACTTCATGGAGGAGGCCGAACGGCTCTGCGACCGCGTCGCTCTCATCGACTCCGGGCACGTCGTCGCTCTCGGCACCCCGGCGGGCCTCGCCGCGCGAGCCTCAGGCGGGAAACAGGTGCGGTTCCTACCGTCGGGTCACTTCGATGACGGGCTGCTGACAGCGCTTCCTGAAGTGACGGCCATCCACCACGACGGCCATCAGGTCGTCGTCACCGGGACCGGCGAGCTCGCCAACGCAGTGATCATCGCCCTCGACACAGTCGGCGTGACCGCGCTTGACGTGCAGCTCGACTCATCAACCCTGGAAGACGCCTTCGTCCGGCTGACCGGAAAGCACTTGCACGGCGAGGGAGAACAGCCATGAGCCTGAGCGTGCTCGTGCAGCCGAGAGTGCCGCGCGCTGCCTTCGGCAAGATCGTCCGCAACGAGGCCCGGCTCGCTGGGCGGCAGTCCAGCGGGCTGATCGTCGGCGTCGGTATCCCCCTAGCGCTACTGATCATCTTCGGCGAGATTCCCGTCTTCCGGCAGTCATCGGCGAGCCTCGGGGGCCTGTCCGCGTTCGACGTCTACATCCCGATCCTCATCGCGTTCGTGATCGGCGTCATGGCGCTGACCTACCTGCCCGGCCCGCTGGTCTCGTACCGTGAGCAGGGGATCCTGCGCCGTCTGTCTACGACACCGGTGCCGCCGTCCTGGGTGCTGGCCGCGCAGCGACCTTCAGGTGAGCCGTCAGGCGTCGTTGTGCGATGAGTTTGGCGGCGCGCAGTCGTCCAGGTGATCGTGAGTGCCCGCAAGGGGCGCCGGGCGTGCAGCAGGAGGAGCAGGCGATGAATTCGATGGCCCGCCGGATGTTCGAGCTCGTCGAGCCGATTGGTGTCATCCCTTACTCAGCCGGCGAACCCAGCGAGGCGATGTTCGCCCTGGGGTTCACCAGCTACTGGGACACCTACTTCGCCGGACGGGCGGCGCCCCTTGGGGCTCACCGCGGCGGAGGTGGTGGACGCGCTGTTCTGCAACTTCGCTCCCGGCGAGGTGGCTCGCCACATTCCGAAGGTGTGGCGCACCACCACGCCTGAAGCGGCGATCGCCGCTCGCCAGGCGGGCTGCGTGAAGGCGCTGCGGCGAATCCTCGGTGATCGCGTCGGCACTCCCGCCTTCGCCCGCGCCGCCGAACTGCTGATTAAGGCGGCGACCAGCGCCCCGTTCGAGGGCCGGCCCATGTACGCCGCGCTGCGCGCGATCCCGGTCCCCGACGACGTGGTGGCCCGCTTGTTTCATGCAGGCTCCTTGCTGCGCGAGCACCGCGGCGACGGGCACATCGCGGCCCTGATGACCGAGGGTGCCGGCGGCCTTGAGGCTCACGTCCTGTTCGCCCTCGGCATGGGCATGCCGGCGGAGAAGTCCGGACGCATCCACCACCTCCCGGCAGCGCAGCTCGCCGCCGTGACCGGCGGGATGCGCGATCGCGGCCTGATCGGGGATGACGGCTGGCTCAGCGAACCGGGCCGCGCCGTCAGACAGCGGGTCGAGGCGCTCACCGACGACCTCGCGGCGAGGCCCTACCAGAGCCTCGAGCCGGACGAGCTCGATGAGCTCATGGCCACCCTCGAGCCGCTCGCCACGCTGCTACTCGCCGCCCAGGACTAGGACGAAGGCTCTGGTGGTTCAGTTCGGCTGAACCGCGCCCGGCCAGATCGTGGTTCGCCTGGCTGACGCTCTGCCGAGCCAGCGTCCCGGATGACTTTCCGGGCGACCCGGTGAACGGTCCGCTGATCACGATGCCTGGCCTCGATCGCCCTTGGCGGGTAGCGCACCTCCAGCTCTCGCGAGCGAGAGTTCACATCGACGTCTCGAGCAGAACCGTCACGATTGAGCGGCCGGGCCGATCATAAGAACGCACGCGAACGAACCGGATAGAGGTCCCGGGAATGAGGCTGCGCAGCAAGCGCGGAGATCCGGAACCGCCGGTTATCTGGGCGGCAACCTGGATCGCCAGAGTGCTTGTCGTTACCGCGCCCGAACGGCTGTTCGGCTCGCGGCCGGGAGAAAACAAGCCTTGGCTAGTTTGACCAGCTTGCGCTTGGCCGGCCATGCCAGCATCGCCGCTGCCCGGCGGTTTCACGCCGCCGCCCGGATCGCCCACTGCAAACGATCATGAGGTGCTGAACGGCTTTGGCCGGCGCCCTGCCTCCTGCCCTGCCCTGCTGCCGGCTGTTACCGTCGGCTGAGGGTGACGTGGGTGACGCCGCTGGGGCTGTTCACGGCCTCAATCTGGAACCGTTCTTCGAGCCCCTCCAGCCCGTCCCAGCGCCGCTCCCCGCGGCCCAGCACGATGGGCACCACGACGATGTGCAGGTAGTCGATCAGGTCGGCGGCCAGGAATTCGCGGATGGTGGACGGGCCGCCGCCGATGCGGACATCGGCGCCTGCGGCGGCCTGGCGCGCCTGCGCAAGCGCCTGGGCGGGGCTGGCGTCGAGGAAGTCAAACGTGGTACCGCCGTTCATCCGGACGGCCGGCCGCAGATGGTGGGTGAGGACAAAGACCGGGGTGCCGAACGGCGGGGTGTCTCCCCACCAGCCGTTCCACTCCTGGTCCGGCTTTGCCCCGCGCCGGTGCCGAATCCATCCAGCGACACCGAGAGGTTGTGCACCCGGACTTGCGACACGATGACCTCCTGACAGGTTGCTTCAGCGACCGGGGCCGGTTGCCGCGGCCCGCCACCAGTGAGGACGATCCACTGGCGCAAAGTCATCGCCAGCGCCTGGCCGCTGCGCATCATACCTGCGGGATCACCGGGGCGTTCCTGCGCACGGTGCGTAACCAACCCTGGACTCAATAAGGCGCGCATCGCCGCCGTTATGCACGGCTGCACGCTCAGGCTAAGGTACCGAGACTGCCGCGCAGATCAGGTCGACCTGGCGCGGTGTGCTCTTCCTCCGAGCGTTTTGGGGTCAACCGGATCTGCATAAGAGTGTGAGTCTCGTGCAACAGCCTTGGCAGCGATCCGTATCTGCCCGGTGGGGCCGCGGGCAGCGATGACAGTCAAGACCTTCCTTTAAGCCGGCGGCTCAGGGCACAGGTGTACGCGGGAGTAGGAGTCCTTCCTCGGTGAGCTGTGGGACTTTCGGCCCCTGACGGTTCCAGGCAGCGGGCGAAGCGTTGGTAGTGGCGGAGCTTTCCGGGATTTCGCCCGCTGGCTCCAAGTCCGGTCACGACTGTGGTTTGGCTTCGCTTGGAGGCCACCATGACTGTCAGCAAGGGACCTGCAGACCGGGTCGCCCGTGGCGTTGCCGCGCCTGGCCCGGTGACGAGCTGATCTCCGATTCCAACACGCCGGATTGCACGATGGCCACGACCTTGCCGGCGCCGCCCGAGCAAGTCTGGCCCTGGCTGGTGCAGATGGGCGTTGGCCGCGCAGGCTGGTACAGCTGGGACAGGCTGGACAACGGCGGGAAGCCGAGCGCGGACCGTATCGTGCCCGAGTGGCAGGACCTGGAGATGGGTCAACGGCTGAACGTATCGCCCGACGGGCAAAGGTGGATGACCGTGGCCGTGGTGGAGCCCAACCGCGCCCTGGTGCTGCGGGCGACCGCTGAGCTGCCCTCCGGCCGTTCGTTGGATCCGTGGCCTGCTCACCTTCCCCGCGCATACCTGGACGGGATCTGGGGCTTCTACCTGCAGCCGACCTCCGGCGGCAAGACCCGCCTGGTAGCCCATACGCACGGCCGCAACCACCCGCAGCTGCTCGGGGGCGCGTTCAGCGTGCTGCTGGGCGAGCCCTCGCACTTCATCATGCAGACCCGCCAGTTCCATGGCCTGCGCACCCGGGTCGGCACGCAGGCGTGACACAGCCTGGGCGGGTGGCAGGTGCCCTGGCGCATCGCCAGGCCGGCGCGAGATTCGTGCCCGGGTGGCGGGCAGCAGCGCGTATCGCACCTGCCATTGGAGTCGCCGGGCCCCGCATAGGGCGGGAACGCGCGCCTGCGCTGGCTTCCCCCCGCGGGGCCGGAGAGTCACGCCGGCGGGATCAGCCTTCAGTCCCGTTCGGCGGCTGCCCGGACGCGATGGCTAGATGACGGCGGCCGTGGTGCACCACGGGCGCGGTCGGCCGGGAAGATGCTCAGCGCTGCTCGCGGCGATCTGGCGTGGCCCGCGCTGGTGCGGCGAGTGCCCGCAGTTCGTCCCGGGCGGCGGCGGCGAAGACGTCGAGGTCGGGGCAGGTGTCGTGGTCGGCGACGGCCATGATGTTGAACTGTCCGGCGTAGGACAGCGCGCCGACGCCGAGGGTGGTCTTGCCCATGAGGGGCAGCACCGGGAACACCTCGATCAGCTGCGCCCCGGCCAGGTAGAGCGGCCGGGCGGGGCCCGGCACGTCGGCGCTGACGAGGTTGACCCGCTGATGCTTCATGACCGCCAGGAAGGCCCGCCGGGGCATCGGGCCGTGCAATACGGTGCCCACCGAGGGGCGGCTTTCCGCCTTCCGGCAGGCGGTCTCGGCGGCGATCTGCTCGAGCCTGCGGACAGGATCGGCCACGCCGACCGGCAGCGGGACGGTCATCAGCGCGGTCAGGTTCCCGCGCGCCTGATCACGCTGCTGGGCCGGGCGCAGCGTGATCGGCACGTAGATCGGCACGACGAGATCCTGGACGGCTTCGCCCCGGCTCCGCAGCAGCCCGCGCAGGCCGCCGGCGGTGACGGCCAGCAGGACGTCGTTGACCGTCGCGTGGTGGCGGTGCGCGGCCTGCGTGGCCTGGTCCAGGCTGCCGCGGATGGGGGCCAGGGTGCGGTCGGGGCCGACGAGGTGGTCCAGGCTGGTCCGGGTCGCGGGCGGCCCGGCGGTCACCTCGCGCATCGCCGTCCACGCGGCCCGCGCGTGCCGGCCGGTGGTCACCGGCCGGGCCAGCGCGGCAGCGGCGTGGCCCAGCCAGGTGACGTGGTGGCGCAGGTTGTCGGCGAGCAGGCCGGCTGAGCTCGGCGGGGGTGCCGGTGTCCACGGCTGCGCCGCCCCGGCGGGCGCGGGGGCCAGCAGCGCCCCGAGGGCGGCCACGCCCGCGGTGGCGTCGCCGATGAGGTGGTGGATCTTGACGTACATGCCGACCCGGCCCTCTGGCAGCCCAGGCAGCAGCCACACCTGCCACAGCGGCCGGGACCGGTCCAGGCGACGGCGCCGCAACTGCTCGGCGGCGCGCAGCAGCGCGGCCTCGTCGCCGGGGTCCGGGAGCGGGAGGACCCGCACATGATCGGCGAGGTCAAAGGCCGGGGCGTCCACCCACAGCGGCCGGCCCAGCCCTGGCCTGGGCACGTACAGCAGTTGCCGGAACCGGGGCACAAGGTGCAGCCGGGCTGCGATCACGTCCCGGACCGCCTCGATCCGCACCCGGCCGTCCGGGCCGGCCAGGCCGCCGCCGTCCAGGATGGCCAGCGCGCCGATATCCTGCGGCCAGATCTCATCAGGCCACAGCATGCGCTGATCTTCGTCGGTCAGCCTGTCCACCGGCCTCACCCCTAGTTCCCCGGCCAGCATCAGGCACCGTGCGGGCCAGGGACCTCCGGCCCCGCCGGCACGGGCCGGTCGTCTCTTTCCCGGGCATGTGCGGTGCCCGGGGTCCAGCCCGCCGGGGACCCGGGTCCGGCATCGCCACCACCTGATCGCCGTGCGGGCCGGTGCGGTGCGGCGCCTGGCCACCCCGGACGCGTACGCGCGGGTGCCGGGCAGCGATGGGGCAGATCCGTCCGCGGACCCGGCCAGGCACAGGGTACAAAACACTGGCGATCCCGGGAACCAGCAGGGAGCAATATGTCCGGCCCTGGCGCTGAGCCGGACGATAGCGGCCCCTCCGGCAGCGTGCCGGACACCGGCGGTGTGCCGGCATAGGGCCCGCCGGAGCCCCGCCTTGGGGTCATATCTGCCTGATCGCAGGCGCGGTAGCAGTTGCTGCTGACGGTGACGAGGCGGATGGGGGTGGAGAAGGAACGCGGCCGAAGAACTGGCGGTACCACCCCGGCGGGGTCAGCAGGTCAGGTGCAAGATGGCGTTGGTGTCCGCTGTGGTCTTGGTCAGCGCGCCGATCGCCTCCGCCGTGGGCAAGATAACGAGGTCGATCTTGCGGCGGCGGGCCTCGTCCCGGACCTGCTCCATCACCGGTAGCGCGCCGTCGGCGCCGCTGCCGACCACCAGCCGGCGGCATCGCCACGGGATGTCCTCCGCGATGGATAGCGGGGTGTGCCCGTACGCGCCGCGGAACTTCCGCGATGCGGCCTTCTTACGCTTGCGGATCTTCCCGTGGTCGATGATCAGGTCGTGATCGTAGGTCACGCCGTCGACTCGTATGGACCCGAAGCAGTAGTCAGTGAATCGCATGCTGACGCTCCTTACCCGCACCGGGATCCTATGGCCGGTACCGGCGGCCGGTCCAGCTCCGTCAGCGATCAGATTGCCCGGGCGCGATCAGGGGTCGCGAGCCGCCATTCAGCGAGCGTGGAACCTGGCCAGATCCGCGCCAGCCGGTCCCTGCGCGGAGGATGACCCGCCTAGGAAATGGCGGTTGAATAGACCGGAGAAAGCCGGGTGGGTGTCATGTGATCACCTCGCACATCCTAGGCCCGAGCCGGCCCGGCGGCCGTCGTCCCCGCGGCGCTCCGGGAGGTGCCGGGCGTCCCGGGGACGGCGAGCGTGGCCAGGCCCTGCGACGTCATCGCGGAGGCGGGACGCGGGATACCAGCGAGCCGGCCAGGCTGGTGACCTCCCGCGCCCGGGCCCGCCGTGACGCGGACGGTCAGCTACCCGGTCGTTCACCGGAAGGACACCGATCGCCGTGCACCACTCCACCACGATCCAGCAGCTGGGCGAGGGCGCCGTCCAGGCGGTCTGCTCATGCGGCTGGCGCAGTCCGGTGACCGGCGCCGACAAGGCAACCGGCACGATGGACCCGCTGCAGCACGCGACCGAAGCTGCCGATCTGCACGAGTGGGACGCCCGGCAAGCCGGTCTCGGCATTCAGACGGCAATATCGAGGACGCTTATCACAGAGTGTGGTCAACCACCCGGTGTCAGCCACGCATGTAACCGCCGTTCGGCGCGTCAGTCACAGTTCACTTGGTGACCGTGGTCGTGACGCCGAACTGAGATTTCTGCGCGGCATGCAACTGGCAGGGCGTAGTGACCGTGCAAGCTACGGCGGACGATGCTATACATCGTCTTCGTCAATAATGCCCCTCGGCACGCGCGATATCCTCGACAATTCGCGCAAGCG
>JBKQQQ010000087.1:0-6672 GCA_052144275.1 Streptosporangiaceae bacterium | reverse complement strand
TGGAGTTGTACCTGGACGAGGTCGATGACCCGGCCGGGCACGTGACCAGCACGCCGCTGGTCACGTCATTCCAGCTTCGCGGCGCCGCGTGAGCCCTGCCTTGGCGGACCTGCCGGTCCGGGAGGTTGCCCGTGCCCTGGAAGCCGCTGGGTTCGAGCGCGCACGAGTGAAGGGCAGCCACGCCGTCTACCGGCGAACCGCGGATGGGAAGGTGGTGGTGGTGCCCGAGCACGGCACGGTCAAGCGGGGCACCCTGGCGTCGATCCGCCCTGAGGGACAGCGCTTTCAGCGTCCAGCCTGGACGCTGGTGTCGGTGATGGCGGGCGTGTTCGCGACGGCCAGCTTGAGGAACTCCGCGGCCCGGACGAAGATCTCCCCGATGGTGTGGCCCGCCAGCTGGGCCTGGTAGGCCCGGTATCGTGTCATCTCCCACGCCTGCCCGCGCGGTGGAAGCGACCTGAGCGCCGGTTCCGGCAGCGGCTTCCATGTCCAGCCCATGATGCGCAGTTGGCCTGCGCCCGGACGGGCGTCGCCGGGTTCGATGAACTCAGAAAGTTCGGCTTCGTCGCCGATCCGGTTCCGCACGAAACGCAGTCCTGCCAGGGTTCCCTCGACCAGCTGGCGCTGTGCCGGGGTCTGGCCTGTCATCACGTTGTCGTAGGCATCCGGGTGATGGCGCACCAGCGTGGCGTCGACGATGGTGACCCACCACACCGCCTCACCGATCACCGCGAACGCCCGCGGCCTGTCCCATGCCCGCACCTGGGTGAGCCGTTCTATTGTGTCGCTCATCGCGGTGATGGACCACACCAGCGCGCTCGCCCCGGCCTTCAGATCGCCGGCTTGCTCGCGGTTCCATGCGGCCCGACAGCGAGCAGAGCAGAACCTGGCGTGCTCGCGGCGCGGCACGAACGAGGTGCCGCACTGCTCACAGTCCCAGATATCAGCCATCGGGCCATGCTACGCGTGGCGTGTGCGGCCGTGCCGGACACAGCGGCGTGGAAACCGCCGCGACCGGCGACTTGCGGCGGAGCACGGCCTGGATCCGCGTGGGGAACTCGCGCCATGAGAGGGCTTGGTCACGTAGTCATCGGCGCCAAGCCCGAGCCCGACCGCCCTGTCGACCTCGGTGTCCCTGGCGGTCAGCATGATCACCAGCACATTCGACCGTTGGCGCAGGCTCCGGCACAATTCGGCGCTAGCTGGCCCCGCGAGCATGAGGCGAGCAGCACCGGGTTACCCCCGTTGCGGTCGAACGCCGCCAGCGCATCCGGGGAGCTTCAGCCACCGGCCACCTGTGCTGTCTGCCCATGAGTGAACGCGGGTTACTGCAGGTGCCGGCGGGATGGTCCCACTGGCTGATCCGCAGGCCGGGAGGAAGATACTCAGGGTGTTGATGCCTGATCGGCCACGCGCAGCGGCCGGGCCGCCGTGTCATCCGAGCTGTCGGCCATGTCTTCCAGGCTTCGCCCGGATGGCTCGGGCAGGACCAGGGTGAGCGCGAGCCCGGCCACGGACACCTCGGCGGTGAGCAGCAGGGTGCCGCGCAGGCCCAGCGAGGTCTGCAGCACGGGGAACAGGAAGACCCCGATGAAGGCACCGAGTTTGCCGACGCCAGCCGAGATCCCGTGCCCCGTCGCGCGCATGCTGACCGGGTACAGCTCGCTGGGCATCACGAAGGTGGTCACGTTCGGGCCGAACTCGGTAAAGAAGTAGCTCACCCCGTACACCAGCAGGAACGGGGCCACCGTAGTGGCCATGCCCGGGACCGCCGCGATGATCAGGAAGCAGAGCGCCATCATCGCGAACCCGGTCAGCTGCAGCCGCCGGTGCCCGATCCGGTCCAGCCGGGCGATCGCCAGCACATAACCGGGCACGGCCGCCACCGCGAAGATGGCCAGCTGGAGGGCGATCTTGGTCATGGTCGAGGCGTTCGGCGAGATCAGGCCGAGGATCTGCGGGGTGGAGATCGTGTTCCCGTAGTAGGCGTAGTCGAGCGGAACCAGCAGCCTGCCGTCCCGGCCAGCGTGATCAGCCACCGGCGGTTGGTGAGGAATGCCCGCAGCCCCATCTCCTGCCGGACCGCGCCCGACCCGTTCCCGTTGACCTGCCCAGTGGACCCGTCCCCGTTGACCTGCCCGCCGGTGAAGGCCGACATCCGGCTCGCGGCCTGTTCGGCCTTGCCCTGCACCTGGATCTGGTAGCGCGGCGATTCGGGCATCCGGCAGCGCAGGTAGATCACCGCGGCTGCGGGCACCGCGCCCAGGGCGAGCAGGACCCGCCACGCCGTATCGTCACTGGCTCCGGAGCCGAGCAGCGCCAGTGCGATCAGTGGCCCGACGATGAGCCCGAGCGCCTGGGTTCCGAACACCTGGGTTCCGAACACCATCCCGACCAGCTTGCCGCGGTCCTTGCGGTTGGCGTACTCGCTGACCATCACGGCGCTGACCGGGTAGTCGCCGCCGACGCCGAAGCCGAGCACGAACCGGAACGCGATCAGCACCCAGAACGATTGCGACAGCGCCGACCCCAGCGCCCCGGCGATCATGATCGCGGCGACTATCCAGTACACGCGCTTGCGGCCGACCACGTCGGCGAAGCGGCCGAACACGAACGCGCCGATGAACGCGGCAAACAGCATCGTGGAGTTGAGCAGGGCGAGCCTGCCCGAGCTCAGGCCCCAGTCCTTGGTGATCAGCGCGGAGGCGATCCCGATGACGAACAGGTCGTAGGCGTCGGTGAAGAAGCCCATTCCCGACGCCAGCACCGCCCGCAGATGGAACCTGCTCAGTGATGCCTCGTCCAGCGCGGTGATCAAGTCCTTGGCCCGGGTCTCGGTCACGGCATCCCCCGTCGCCTATGCCGCCTGTCCCGCGACCGGCCGCAGTCCTCCTGCTGCAGCGGAAACTATGCCGCGTAAGCATCGCTCCGCCGACCTAGAAATGAACGACAAGTAAACACATGATGGCAGGCAGACAAACTACATCGCTGGCTGCCCCAGTTAGCAGGTATGAGGCGCAGCCGGCCCGGCATGGCCACGGCAGCAGCGGAGGTGAGCGGGTGCCGGATACGCGCGGGCGCTCGCTGAGAGCGCGGCTGCCGGTGCTGGGCGGGCTGCTGCCTGTGCACCGGTCTGAGGTAGCGGCGGAGGTGCTGGCCGGTATCACCCTGGCCGCGGTGAGCATCCCGGTGGCTCTGGGGTACGCGAAGATCGCCGGGATGCCGGTGGTGACCGGCCTGTACACGCTGCTGCTCCCGATGGCCGTATTCGCCCTCCTCGGCTCATCGCGGCACCTCGTCGTCGGCGCGGACTCTGCCACCGCGGCCATACTCGGCGCGGCCCTCGCCGGGCTGGCGGCCGCCGGGTCGCCGCAATACGTCCGGCTGGCCGGGCTCGCGGCCCTGCTCGCTGGCGGGCTGCTGCTGCTGGTCCGGCTGGCCCGGCTCGGGCTCCTGGCGAATTTCCTGTCCCGTACCGTACTGGTCGGATTCCTCACCGGCGTCGGTATCCAGGTGGCGGCCGACCAGCTCCCCGACATGCTCGGGGTGACTGCCACAGGCAAGAACACGCCGGCCAGGCTGCTGGACATTGCGCGCGCGCTCCCGCACGTGCGCGGGGCTGACGTGGCGGTGTCGGCCGGGGTCATCGTGATCGTGCTGGCTGCCCGCGGGGCCGCCCGCTGGTCCGGCCGCAGGATCCCGGGCCTGCTGATTGCGGTGATTATCGCGATCAGCGTGAGCCGGGCGGCGGATCTGGCGGGGCGCGGCGTGGCCGTGCTCGGACCCGTTCCCCAGGGGCTGCCGCACCTGGGGCTGCCCGCGCTCGGCTTGCATGACGCCGCCACGCTGTTTGGCACCGCGGCAGCGATGTTCGTCGTCATCCTTGCCCAGAGCGCGGCGACCTCACGCGCCTACGCCGGGAAGCACGAGGAGGCCTTCAGCCAGGACACCGACCTGGTCGGCCTGGGCGCCGCCAACGTGGCCGCCGCGTTGTCAGGCGCCTTCGTCGTCAACGGCAGCCCGACCCAGACGCAGGTGGTCGACAGCGCGGGCGGGCGCAGCCAGCTGGCCCAGCTCACGACCAGCGCGGTGGTGCTCCTCGTCCTGCTGCTGCTCACCGGGCCGCTGGCCAGCCTGCCCATCGCCGCCCTGGCGGCGATCGTCTTCCTCATCGCCGCCGGGCTCATCGACGTCGCCGGGATGCGGCGCATCCTGGCCTGCCGGCGCGACGAGTTCGTCATTGCCCTGCTCACGACCGCCGCGGTGGTGATCCTGGGGGTCGAGGAGGGCATCGTGCTGGCCGTCGTCGCCTCGGTCGTCGACCACCTGCGCCACAGCTACAACCCGATCAACAGCGTGCTGGTGAAGTCACCGGCCGGGCACTGGCAGCCTGCCCCGGTCCTGCCCGGCGCGCGGACCGAGGAAGGACTGGTGATCTACCGGTTCGGCACCAGCCTCTACTACGCCTACGCCAACGCCTCCCGCCTCATCGATGACGTCACCGCCCTCGCCGCGCAGGGCAGCCCGCTGCGGTGGATGATCCTGGACGGCGCGGCCATCGGCGACGTTGACTACACCGCGGCAGCGGTCCTCACCCGCGTCATCGAACACCTCCGCAAACGACACGTCCGCCTCGCCGTCAGCACTGTCCACGGCCCCGTGCGCGAGCAGCTCGACCGCTACGGCATCAGCGCCGCCCTCGGCCCCGGCGCCTACTACGACACCCCCGGCGAGGCACTCGAGGCCTACCACGCCGCAGCAGGGGCCACCGGCGAGTAAACGCCGCCCGCAACGGCCAAGGCAAGCTAGCGCGGCCGTCAAGGAGAAAGCCTTGCTACCCGGTCTTCAGCGCGCACGGGCTCGCCGGCGCGACAGAACACTCAATCTGGCCGCCCGACCGAACCTCTGCGGGATCGGCCGCTGCCGTGCAGGCGGTTAGCGCGGCTCAGCGATTCAGGGCGTGCTCACTGAGGGCGTCCGGGCGGGCCGGGTGGCTCAGCGGCCGGCGATCTCGCCGGTGCGCTGCTCGCGCAGCGCACGCAGGTGGACGGCGGCCCAGGTGCGGTAGGGCCGCCAGGCGTCCGAGACCTCGGCGAGGGCGCGCCCGGCGCCGTACCGCTCGGCGATCTCGGCGGCTAGCCGGCGTTCGTGGCGGGGCAGCGCGTCGGGGGCGTTCGCGCCGCGGATCACGATTAGCTCGGCAGCGAACGGGCCGAGCCCCTTGACCTGCTGCACGCGCTGCACCGCCTGGCCGGGGTCCAGGGCGCGCAGCGCCGCCCCGTCCAGCACGCCGTCGAGAGCTGCCTCGGCGACCGCTGTCAGGTACTCGCTCTTGCGGCCCGGCAGGTCCAGGTCAAGCCGGGCCAGGGTGCGCGGCGGGGGGAACGCGCCGTCCTGGCCGTGGCGGGCGATCAGCTCAGCGCGCAGCCGGGCGGCCTGCACGATGCGCAGCCGCTGCGCCAGCACCGACCACGCCGCAGCCTCGTAGGGGGAATGGAAGCCGCATGGCCGCAGTCCGGGCAATCGCGCCTGAGCGCCGGCGATGACCGGATCACGACGGGCCACCTCCGGCCAGCCACGCCCGTCGACGTCCAGCGCCAGGAACCGGCATGCCTGCGCGGCGGCTGCATCAAGATCACCGTCGCCGGCCAGCAGCACGCGCGCAGTATCCCCGGCCTGGGTCACCTCCGCTTCGGCGCGGCGCCAGTCACCCTCGGCACAAAACACCGTGCGCAGCCCCGGCCCGGCCGGCCCGCCTGCCAGGGCCGCGGGAGCAAAGCCCTCCCAGAACCGCCGGCAGGTCTCCAGCGACCACGGCCCCAGGACCTCGAACTCGGCCACACGTCCAGCCATCACCCGCTCCGCTCGATCACCGGTACCCGCACGGTAGCGGATGGCACAGACACCAGCACCAGGACCGATCCGGCACCGACGCCCGCAGACCCAGCGTGCCGATCACCGCCATCGGCGCGGCCGCCTGCCTCGCCGATCCTGGCCACGCCGCCGATCAGATCGGCAGCTTGGCGAGCGTTCTCCTGGCCTCTCCCGTAACTCAGCGTGATGCTGGCGATCGATGTAGCCCGATGCCGACCGCCGACTCGGCGCGCCGTGACTGGCCTGGAGATCGCCGCCGGGCCGAGGTGCCCGTCGGTGATGTGAGCGAACGTCCCGGCCGCCGGTGGCCAGATTCTGCCTGACCTGCCGCGCGCCGTATGCGGCAGAAGCGGTCGATCACGGCCAACACTGGCGATGCATAAACATACGGCCTGGCCGCTCCCGCTCGGCCGCGGTTGCGATCCCCGACGGTGCCGGGCTCTTTATAACCGCCCGCCGAGCCGCCGATCGGCGCGGAGATGCCGGTTCCCGTGTGGCCGCCGACGCCGCGGCCGAAAGATCGTTCTGTGTCGGCAACGTGACCAGATAGGGCAGTATCCGGGGCCGCCTCTGGCAACGTCCAGCGGGATCGCGCCGGGGCGCACAGGTCTACTGGGTGGCCATGGTGGGGCTGGGTTCCCGCTTACCGGTTCCTAAGCCGAAGTTCCCCCAAGCCGATTGGTCGACGCGTTTGACCAGGTGGTAGAGCCCTTGATCACGGAAATTACATGTCTACGTAGTCATGAGCTAAGGCTGTTTCACCTGGTCAGTGCCTATATCGGCTCGCCACCGGGGGGA
>JBKQQQ010000086.1:0-20955 GCA_052144275.1 Streptosporangiaceae bacterium | reverse complement strand
AGACCCGTTGCACTGCATCTTGGCGTAGAGCTTTTCGACGTGCTCGGGTTCCAGCTTGTCGAGCCAGTGCGCACCGATTCCGGGGATGAGGTGAACGCGCACGTCCACGCTGTATCCGGAATGCGTGTTCTCCGAGACGTTCGGCGGAACTGCGATGTTCTCCACCCAAAACGTGAGCCATGCGGCAACGCGCCAGCGCTGGCCAACCTTCGGCACGCGACCTTCATCCCGGAGCTTTTCGAGTCTGCGGACTTTCGCGGTCACTTCCGCTTTTGTCTTCCCCCGTACGTGCCTACGGTCTGGGCTGCCATCGTCTTTGACGCCTACGGTCACGCGGCCATGCCAGCCTTCGGCGTTTTCGTAGATGCTGGATCGGCCATTCGCGTTTCGTCCCATTGGGGTTATCTCCTTAGTCACGCCGCAGCGGATTCGGTTAGTCACGCCGCAGCGGATTCAGGCTGACCGCTTGTCCGCAGACTCGATACGTACTTTTCGAGGCACTCGGACGGGACGCGGCGAAGGCGGCCGATAGTGACGGATTCAATGGCACCGGTCGAGACTAGGCTGTACATCGTCGTCCGACCGATGCTTAGTACTCCAGCCGTAGATCGTGATCTTGCGGTGTGGCAGGTGGGGAATATGGGGCGGCCACCGTTTGATCATCATGGTTTGTGACGACTCAAGACGATCTTGCGGTGGCCGCTGGCCACAGCGTAAGCCCTGACCGCTGGCTCGGGGCGTTCGATGAGCTGATGCTCCGGGTCGGCTCGCGTTTCCGGCGGGTGGAGCCGCGGCGGCGGGCGCGGGCGTTCGTGCTGGGCCTGCTGGCCGAGCTGCCGCGCAAGAACTGCTGGACGATCGCTGAGTATGCCGGGGATGCCACGCCGGACGGGATGCAGCACCTGCTGGCGCGGGCCCGGTGGGACGCTGACGGCGTGCGCGATGACCTGCGCGGCTACGTCACGGAGTATTCAGGCGATCCGGATGCGGTGCTGGTGGTAGACGAGACCGGTGACCTGAAGAAGGGGACCCGCACTGCCGCGGTGCAGCGGCAGTACACCGGCACGGCCGGGCGGATCGAGAACGCGCAGGTCGCGGTCTACCTGGGCTACGCGGCCCCGGCCGGGCACGCGCTGACCGGCCGCGAGCTGTACCTGCCCCGGTCCTGGACCGGTGACCCGGACCGCTGTGCCGCCGCCGGGATCCCCGCGGACGTGACGTTCGCGACCAAGCCGCAGCTCGCGAGGCGGATGATCGAGCGGGCTGCGGCCGCGAAGGTGCCGTTCGCCTGGGTCGCAGGTGACGAGGTCTACGGGGATAACGGGCCGCTGCGGACCTGGCTGGAAGCCCAGCACATCGCGTACGTGCTGGCGGTCGCGTGCGATCACCGGGTACCCGCCGGGGCCGGGCGCACCCTGCGCTGATCACCTCGCCGCCCGCCTGCCCACGAGGGCCTGGCAGCGGCTATCCGCAGGCGAGGGAGCCAAAGGCCAGCGGTGGTACGACTGGGCCTGGGTCACCATCGCCCACACTGGCTCCGGGTGCCGGTACCTGCTGATCCGCCGGAATCGCAGCACCGGCGAACTCGCCTTCTACCGCTGCTGCAGCCCGCAGCCCGTCACCCTGGCCGCCCTGGTCACGGTCGCCGGGCTTCGCTGGACCGTGGAAGAGAATTTCCAGGCCGGCAAGGGCCTGACCGGCCTGGACGAGCATCAGGTCCGCCGCTGGACATCCTGGTACCGGTGGGCCACCCTGGCCATGCTCGCCGCCGCCTTCCTCACCATCGCCGCCGCCACCGAGCACGCCCGCCAGCCAGCCCCACCCGGGCAGATCCCGCTGACCCGCAACGAGATCGCCCACCTGCTCGCCACCCTGACCAGCCCCGCACCCGACACCCAGCACCGGTTGCGCTGGTCCCGCTGGCGACGCCGCCACCAGCACCGCGCCCAGGCATGCCACTACCAGCGGCAATCCATGCGTCTATGAAGATCACGATCTACGGCTGGAGTATTAGGCGTTGTGCGGCTTCCTCCACCGTGAGAAGGAGCACAGCGGTAGTGGTCCGCTCGATGTCCCTACGTGCCGTCGTGGACATCACGCCGCCCTCCCTTCCGCCGGAAGGTCGCCATCCGGGGGCATTGCCGCCCTGCGCCTGGCCTCCGCTAGTGCCATCTGCCATCGCAGCCGGTCGGCGACGACGTGCAGTAGCCGTCGTGCGTGGTCCATGTGATCGGGGTCAGTCGGTGCGACGGCTTCCCAGGCGTAGCGGGCCGGATCGGTTGCCGAAACCCCAAGGGTGGCCAGGAGCCATTGCTTGCGGTCGGCACGGTGGTCGGCCAGGGTCTTGCCGGACCACTTGCGGGAGGCCAGCACCCGGCGCCCGGCGTAGCCGAGGTGGTCGGCGTCGTGGGCTTTGCCTTTGCAGCAGCCGGGGACCAGGCCGGGCCGGGCGTTCTTGGGCTGGATGCCGTACCGGAGCCAGTTCGCGCACCGCGGCGAGCACGGCTGAAAGCGAAGCGCCTCAGCCAGCCGCGCGGCATGCGCCCGCTGCGCGTCGGTCTCGGCATGATGGCAGTCGGCAACCTGCTTGGTCAGATACTTGGTCAGGTAGCCGATGCACCGGGCCGCGTCCTTAGACCCGGCGAGCACGCCCTGGGCGTCAAACCGGGCGCCGAACCGGGCTACATGCCACGGCTGGTCATCTTTGCCGATGGCGTCGAGCGCCTGGTCCCAGCTGGGCAGCACTTCCCCGGTGGCCGGGTCCAGGTAGTTCCCGGTCGCCTCGTCCCACACCGGCAGCTGGTCGCCGTCGTACTTGACCTCGCTGGCGTCGGGCCACCAGACCTGGTGGTAGGTAGCTGCCAGTACCCGGCGGATCTCGGCGCGGGCGATGGTGCCGCGGATGGCGATGTGGATATGCGGGGCGAGGCGTTTCTGGGGTTCGACGGCGGCAAAGTACTGCACGTCATAGCCGAGGTACCGGCGCAGGTTCTGGATAAACCGGTCGAACAGCGCGGCGAACGCCAGAGCATCCCGCCCCGCCCGGTCATAGTCATATGATCCCGGGTCGGCGGACGTGCCGTCGTCACCGACTCGACCGTAAGACGGGCAGGTCAGGGTGACGAACAGCGACGGACGGAAGGTCTTGCCGTCCGGCGCGGCGTAGCTCTTGCCCACCGTATGAGGGTTGACCTTGCGCCTGGGCAGGTCCGGAGCGTCCTGGCGGCGACGGGTCGAGCGGTGCCGCCGCGCGGGCTTGGCCGGGGCGGCCTTCCCGCGCACACCAGATTTGGTGATCTCCTCGTCCAGCTCGGTGATGAGCTCGTCAAAGTCGGTCGTGTCCTGCCCGGCCTCGGCGGCCTGGTCGCGGAGCTGTTGCGCTTCGGCGCGCTTCTCGACCCACCACTTCTGGTCGTCGGTGACCGGGTCCGGGGTAATGCCGGGTTCGTCCTCGAGGTGCCAGCCTTCCCGGCACTGCGCCGCGCGCAGCGTCTTGGCTCGTTCGGCGCAGCCGGGGCAGACGTGCGCCAGGGTGTGCCCGCAGGGGACGAGCACGGTATCTACCTCGCCGGTGTCGAGGTTGGTGCGGCGCAGCTGGACCGGGCGGATGCAGGCGCCGTGCTCGACGGCCAGGTCCTTGACCACCTGGCGGGCCAGCGGCATGGCCATCCGCTGCGCCCGCGACCTTGCGGTTGTGTCGGTCACTGGTCACCTCCATCTGGCTGGTCGCCTGTCCAGGTGTCGGACCATCCGCACAGGCGGCACTCGTATCGCGGCGGCGAGGTGCCGTCATCGAGCAGGATCAGGCCAGTGGCGCAGACCGGGCACGGCTCATCGGTCCGCCAGGCGGTGGGCGTGGTCACGCTGCCTCCCACTCGGCTAGCTCGGGCAGGCACTGGTCGGCCATCGCGCGGATATCGGCGTCGGTGACCCACCCGGCGCGGACCCGTACCGGGTCGGGGTCGGCTTCGACCCGGATGAACGCCACCCCGGCGCCGGTGGCCGGGTCGGTGGAGATCAGCTCACAGGCCGCGCCGCGGTCCCGGGCGCCGTCGCCGAGCACCATGTCGACCTGTTCGGGCTCGTCCAGCCGCATGGCGATCCGGTCGGGGAACAGGTTCCGGATCGTGAGCACGTCCTTGCGCGGGTCTTGCAGCGCGGCGACCACGGCATAGCCCAGTGCCCGGCCTTGGGTGGTCAAGGTGGCCAGCGCGAGCATGATCCGCTCCTTGAGCTTTCGGTCGGGCTGGTAGGCGGTCAGGAACGCGACCTCATCGACCAGGACCACGGTGAACGGGTGCTCCCGGGTCGGGGTGTGGTCCCGCTGCCGTCCGGCGAACCCGGCAGCACGGGCCTGCATGTCGGCGACGGCCTGGTCGAGCATGACCGCGACGGCGGCCGGGTCGGCGGCGTAGGCGCCGTAGGTGTCGAAGATGACCCGGCCGTAGGCCAGTTCCATCAGCTTGGGATCGGCGGCCAGCACCCGGACCAGCCCGGCGCGCATCAGCGGCAGCATCGCCCGGACCAGCCCCCACAGCAACGACGCTTTACCCGCCCCGGTGGCACTCGCGATCAACAGGTGGGTGCCGTGCAGCCGGACCAGCCAGGGCAGGCCGTCCTCCCGGCGGCCCACTGGCAGCGCCCGCAGGTCGGGTTGGCTGGGGACGGGCAGGGCGGGGACGACGGCGGCCAGGGCGTCGCGGCGGACGAACTCCAGCACCACCGCGCCGGACCGGGCGGTGCGGATCCGGCATAGCAGGGCGCCGAACCCGTGGGCCAGGTTGTCGGCCCGGTCGGCGAAGTCGGCGGCGCACTGCCCGGACACGAGCCGGACGTACACCCGGTCGACGTACCGGGTGGAGGTGACCTTGACCAGCACCGGAAGGATGATCCGGCCCCGGTACCAGGGCGCCAGGTCGGCGATGCTGGTCACCGCGGCCCACTTGCGGCGGTACCCCCAGGCCCGCCACTTGCTGCGCGCAGGGGTGGCTACCCACCGGCCGAAGCCCACCGGCCAGTAGTGGTGCCAGATCACCAGGACCAGCACAGCCCAGCCCGCCATCAGCGTCACGCCGATCCAGCCGATGCTGACCCACAAGAACGCCAGCACGGCCACCGCCACGGCGGGCACCGGGTGCCGGAAGACCAGCCGCAGCAGCCGGACGATCAGCCGGATCAGCCAGGCGATCAGGATGAGCCCGGCCGGGGTCTGGTAGACCGGGGCGCGGAAGACGGGGCGGGCGAAGGGGTCGGGGTTATAGATCTGGGCGACCTGTTCCCCGGTCACGACCCTGCGCATAAGATGCTCACCTCTTCCTTGCCTGTCGCGGGAGAGAGACCAGGGGCGGCCGGAGGTACCAGCTCCAGCCGCCACGGCGGCCACACAGCAGCGCCGCTATCGAAGGCACGGGGCGTGATCCAGCCGTCCAACGTGGCAAGCGACTACGCGGCCATCACCGCCGCCTACAGGCGCCTGTACACCCACGTCGAGCCCACCCACCTGCACCCGCCCGTCATCGAGCACACCCGCATGGGCGGCCAGCTGCTCGCCGAGACAGCCGGGGTCAGCCACACTCTCCTGGCCACCGCCCTGGCCGAAGCCCTGCTACTAGCCGGGCGGATCGAGTTCTTCGACCTGCGCCAGGCCGACGACGCCGACGCGACGTTCGTCCGCGCCCTCCAGGCAGCCGGTGAAGCCGACGACGCGCTACTCGGATCGGCGATCCTGGCACACGCGGCGTTCGTCCCCGGCTTTGACCGCCGCCGCGACGAGGCAGCCGACCGGATGCGCGCCGCGCGCACCTACGCACGCCGGGGCCCGGCCTCGGCCGAGTTCCTAGCCTGGCTCGATGCCGTCGAAGCCGAATGCGAGACGATCAGCGGCCGCACCCGCGAGGCCCTGCGGCTGATCGGGCACGCCGAAGAGATCCTGGCCGGGAGCGGCCAGCACGCATCCCCGGACTGGTTCACCTGGTTCTCACCCGCACGGCTAGCCGCATTCAAGGGCAACACCCAGCTCAAAGCCGGGCACCTGCCCCAGGCCAAGGAAACCCTGCTCGCCGCGCTGAACGACCCGTCCGTCGCAGGCAACAGGGGCCGCAGCGTCATCCTCGGCGACCTAGCCGCCGTCGAAGCCGCCCAGCACAACCCCGAAGCAGCCTGCGGCTACGCCCCACAGGCCCTCGAACTGCTCGGGACCGCCTGGTACGCCACCGGCATGGACCGCGTACTCGAAGTCCGCAAAACCCTCCAGCCGCACGCCGAGCTGCCCTGCGTGCAGGCCCTCGACGACCGGCTCTACGGCTGGCAGGCCACCCTCAGCACCCTCCAGCGTTAAACGCTGCGATCCTCCCCGGCAGCTCGGCCAGCGAATCAACCCGGAACGTCGGCACCCGCGCCGCGTCCGGGTCATCCTGCCAGATCATCGCCCACGGGCCGCGCCTGATCAGCGCAGTCCGCAGCCCGAGCCGCGCCGCGGGCATGATGTCGTTATCCAGGCGGTCACCCACATACAAGGTCTCGCCGGGCTCGCCCGGGGACACCTCGATCATCTTCTCGAAGAACCCAGCATCGGGCTTGGTGACCCCCCAGTCATCCGAGGTGGCGATCATGTCGGCGGGCAGGCCAAGGTCTCGCAGGATGCCGCCCGCGCGGACCGTCTGGTTCCCAGCGATGCCGACCCACAGGCCTTGGTCCCGGAGGCGGGCCAGGGTCAACCGAGCATCGGGATATAGGTCATCCTCACCGAACCACTCGGGTTTGCCCCGGTCGGCCCGCTGCTGACGGGCCTTATCCAGGTCAAACCCAGGCCGGAAAATCTGAAAGGTCTCCCGGTAGTCCTCGCCGCGCGCGATCACCGCGCCGAACACCGCGGAGAACACATGACGCGGGACGCCCAGCCAGTCAGCCCAGGTCCCGTACTCCCGGGTCTCGTCTACCAGGCACTCGCCCACATCGAAAACCACCGCGCCGATCACGGCAGCCACCTTACGACAGCCCAGGGGGCGCTCGACTCTCCAGCGCATCGCAGGGCGCGGTGGCAAACCACGTTCTACGAGCCGCCGCACGACATCAGGCACCGCCCGAACACGCCCTGAATACGCCTACTGCTGCAACCGGTACGTCTGCCCTGGTGGATAACGCTTGCCGAGGCATGGAAAGCTCACGCGGGACGATTCCGATGCCTGGGTTGTGCCGCCAAGAGGGCGCCGCTGTCAGTCGTCTAGGACCGCGACGAACAGCCTCGACCCCGGCGGGGCGATGTTCTGGTAGTCGGCTACGGCTGCCTTACCCTCCTCCGACCCGAACGCCGCATCAAGCGCCCCCTGGTCTGCGAAGTACAACTCGGCGACCCGATAGTAGGTCTGCTCGCCAGAGTCAGCAGCAGCTACCAAACGCGCCGTCTCAGCGCGCTGCAGGCCGGGAACCCGACCCACAAGAGGCACGTGCGTGGCGAAGTAGTGCTGGTCAAAGGCATCTGAATCATCAGGGTGGGTGTAAAGTACCACGAGCTTTACCGTCATTCCGGTGACGCTACCCCAGGGAGAGGGTCATGTCATCCGATTCCTTCGCCAACCGGAGAAGGCCGGGCGACGTTAGCAGTCGCGGCGCTGGCCACAACAGCCCGACTCCCGCACGAGCGCAGACACGGACCTCAGACGGCCGCGACTAAGACCACCAGGACGCCGCGTAGGACGGGCCGTCACAAGCCGCAACTGTACGCGCTGCCGAATTGAGCCGTATTTGATCAAGCGCGGCGCCTGCGGCGCCGCGGGCCCGGCGTCAGCGCCGCCGCTCGGCCTCGGAAGGCCCGCGCGGCGCACGCCGGGCCGCACCGCGGGACTCGACACATCAGGACGGCTCATCCGCCAGGCAGCATCGGATGCGTTCTGGGTCGCTCATTCCTGATCGTTCTTAGCTTGCGGCGGCCAGCCGTCACGTCAATACCGCCGCGTCGTGGACTACGCCCGAGGCTTCGCCCTGGCCATCCGGCTACGACGGTGACCACCTGGTCCACGACGACGTGAACGGGGAAGTCATAAGGAAACTCCCCCCATTCCTGGCGGCCCGGCAATTGTGGATCCCCTCCAGACGGGGGGTCAAGTCGGTCGGTGACCGCACCCGCCGCCGGTACAGTGACCGGTCAACATGGGACGCAAAGACCTCGTTGACCCCTCCTCCGGGCTCACGAGGTTGGCGCCGATCAGGGAATGGGGACGTCTGGCATGGGGACCACTAGACAGGGGCGGCGCCGCACGTGCTACATATGATCAGCTTGCCATCTGAGGGCATCTGCAGTGGGCCGCCCGCCGCCTGACTTATCAAGGCTAATCGCCAAAGGCGAACATGAATGAATTATAGAAAGTATCCCAGTAAAGCAGCACATGGAATGAGCCGCTCCAGCTCGGCGAGGGCTGAGCAATTACCGCGCTTGCTGAACTCGTACTCCCTGTGGTCGTTGATTCCGAGTTAGAGTTAGTCCACTCAAAGGAAGCTGTAACTGTCAGCTTCGCATTAATGACATCGCTGAGCCCGCCCCCGCCTGAAACGCTAGCCGACACACTGTAAGCTTTCGAATCGGCATGAGCCTTTGTTGTGCTCTTCGAGCTAGTCAGGTTAACGGTCGTCGATCCGCTCGAACCTTGCAGATACTCGTAGGTAAGAGGCACATCGAGAAGAACAAACCGATTCGTGTCGACTTGTGTAGCGCCGGACGCGAACGGATTCATGGCAAGTATGCTCTCGTAGTCGGCCTGTTTCAGCCCTGCCTTGTCCAGCCCGTTTTTCAGGCTCGTCCCCATCGGGAGCGTAGGCGGATCTTTCAGCTGTCCAACCTGGACATAGACCGGGACCGCCCCCGCACCATTAAATTCCCAGGCGACATTCTTCTGGCGATCGGCCGCGACCGAGACCACCGGATTCAGCCACAGATAGAAGAGGTCGTAATCATGATCGATGCCGTCTACCGAGGGACCGTGTACAGTGTAACTATATGACTCGGTACTTTGAATCTGAATGGACGTAGTATCTGTCGTCGTCTGGGAAGCACTGAAGTCTGCCGACGCGCTAGCGAGCCCCTCGCTTACCGAGGCTTTCACATCTACTGCATCCTTGAACGAGCTCGACGCTGATGTTGTCGTGCCTGTGTTGCTGCCTTCGGCATACGTCACAGTCGACTGTGCCGTGGCCGAACCGGCGGTGCCTAGCGGAGCGTAAAGCAACGTAATGATCATGAACGCCGGGCGGATCGTGCCATACACGGTCGCCATGCGGACGTTGCCGTCAATCTGTATGCGCGGCGGCGGGACCTGGCCGAACGGGCCATATTCCCACCATAGGTTGCCATCTTTACCGAGAACATAAGCTCCTGTGCCAATGGCTTGAAAGTCATCTACGTTGCCGTCGATGTGCGTGCGTGGCGGGGGAACCTGGCCGAACTGCCCGTTAACGCTGTGCTCCAGCCACAAATTGCCGTCAGTGCCGAGGACATAGATGGTGTTCGCGTCGAGGCCCTGGAAGGCCATCACGCTGCCGTCGACGTGCTGGCGGGGCGGGGGGACCTGGCCGAACTGCCCGTTGACGCTGTGCTCCAGCCACAAATTGCCGTCAGTGCCGAGGACATAGATGGTGTTCGCGTCGAGGCCCTGGAAGGCTATCACGCTGCCGTCCACGTGCTGGCGGGGCGGGGGAACAACTACGCCGTCGCTGTGCTCCAGCCACAGATTGCCGTCTGCGCCGAGGACGTAGAGGACGTCCGCCTGGGCGGTGGCGCCTTGGAGGAAGTGGAAGGCCATCACACTGCTGTCGACGTGCCCGCGCGGATTCGGAAACGCAGGCCAGGAACCGGGGTCCCACAGACGTGCGGAACCAGGCTCCGTCCACAGATTGCCGTCAGCTCCGAGGACGTAGATGTAGCCAGTAGGCTCGATGCCAACGGAAGGCGTGAGTCCATAAAACGAGCTCTGGTAGCAGAGATTAAGTGAAGATCTCGAAGACAACTCGCTCATTGCAATTCCCCTCCTGGGTCACCGAACACTGTGAGCCGCCGGCCACCTGCGGTGGCTATCTAAGTCCCTCCTAGGGGTTCTGGATCTCACCTCGGTGGCCCCGCACACCTTCAGATCACTAGATCAAGAGCTGAGAGTTAACGCAAGACTCTCTCAAGAAAAAGTAGATGAAACGTCTACGAAGGCTTCTAACGAGAGAGCGCCGCAAAGATTATCGCGCCGCCTCGGGCCAGGTCCGGGGATGGCCCGCTGAGTGTACGTGTCCGCCCCTCCAGCATCAAGCGTGACTCTGACCACTGGGAAATAGGTACAGGCGGAAAGGCCCCGGTGAACGTACACGCGAAGTCACGCTTGATACTGGAGCCTCTGCGAACACTCCGGACAGAAGACAAGGGCCAGGCTGGAGCCTGCCCGGACCGGACGCGGGCCATCCCCTGCAAGGTGCGGGCAGTTACAGCAGAAGCTTCCATGATCCGGAAAATACGCGGAATGATCGTGGCCGCCGGGGAGATCAGTGATCGAGTCCAAGCAGGCAGGATGCGCAAATTCGCTAGATCGGACAGTCGGCCTCCGGAGCCGTGATCGTGCCCGCCACGTGCCCGATCGGATGGTGGATCGAGGGTTGTCACGGCCACTCCCGGATAACACGGCAAGCATCCGGACCTGGCTTGACGCAGGTGATCCGAGTTGCGGAGGAGACCTGACACGGAAGAGGTCACTGGTTGCCCTGCATTGATCTTGCGTCGCTACTACTGTGGCATGTCCTTAATTCGATCACGGAAAAGATGCCCGGTTGACAATCCGCTGTCGTCAGGGAGCATCCTGAGCAGAGCAGTTATGATCTCCCGTGCAGCGTTGTACGCCCAGCTCGCGACACCGCTGCTCTTGATTTCTTCCAGCCAGGACGTTCCGCCCGGAACGTCGCCTTCTCTTCTCCCCCTGGTCGTCGTCAAGCCTCGCTGTTGAAGGTCCCGAACAACCTTGGAGACCGGCTCTACATGACCCGCCGTCGTTGTCCGGTCACGATGACGCGGGTGAACGAGTTCATTTCGGAGCGTTACAAGGTTGGCGAAATCCTGGAAAGGAGCCTCGCCTGGTGGAAACGTCTTACCGGTGAGGATCTTGCTGGCCAGTTGGTACTTCAGATCAATCTGGCCCTGTGCCTTCTCGATCATGTCGAGCGTTGCCGCGAGGTCGGCCAGAGTGTCGAGACCCGGTTTATCGGGGTGCGGATAGACCGACCGTGCCGCTGCCTCAGGCAGTTCATTGATGAGTGCCTCAGTGGCTAGCGCGGAGAAGAGAATGGCGGTGAGAGCCTCGCTCGTTGGCTGTCCCTGGGCATTGGCCGCCGCCTGTTGTGCTCGGTCACGTGACTGTGCTGCAAGGCACAGGAACTCGAACCAGTGCGGGAAGAACGTCCCGCGGCCTGTGAAATCGATCATCGTGGCGGAGCCTGGGCCGCTCCAGATGAGGCGAGCACCTGGTGGCGCAGTCATGTGGCTATGCCCTTCCTTGTCTGAATTCATGTGCTACCTGTCATCTTCGGCCTCGCGGAAGTCTTGCCAGATGATCTCAAGAGTTTCCTGACTCGGGCGCTGCCAGGCTGCTGCCGGGTCAGTGAGCCGACGGGTCGAAAGAGCCTCGTATTGCGTCCCGGCGAGCAGCTTCGAGACCACGATGTTCCTGGTCGCCGGGTCAGGGGCCAGGAGACGAAGATCGAACAAGGTGTGGATGTCGGCGCGCAGCAGTAGCCCGTTGGTAACGGCATTGGACTCGGGTCCACGGTATGAGCGCAGGTGGGCACCTTCCAGGGCCGCAGCCGCGTCACAGCCGGTGATGGCACATCGTCCTTGGTAGGCCTGTATCAGTGCAGCCCGGAACCCGGACTGCCCGCGGCGGGCAACGATCTGCCGGAAGACCCGAAGGCGGGCATCGTAATCGTCATCCGGGGGCCTGCTGTCTGCAGCAGCCTCCTGGTCGAGCTCGGCGCGGGCAGTGGCCTCCAGGACATCGCTTACCGGGTCGATGACCGGGGCCGCCTTGGGGTGAAGGCTCTCCAGGAAGAAGTACCCGTCTGACCAGCGCACCGGCATGGCCAGGCCGAGGACGTCGTACTGACTACGGCGACCAGCAGGTGCCCGCTCACGGAGCACGCCCACAGGAACCCGGTCAGCGATGCACCGCATCAGGCCCCGGTTGGTGAACATGTTGTCCCGCTCGGCGGGATCAGCGTTCTCCTGGTGATAGCTGAGCACCCAACCGCCGCCGGGCGTCTCAACCGGCACGCCATCGGGGTACGGGCTGTCCAGGTTGATCCTGATGCTGAGCGCGTACGGCAGATCGCCGGGCTTGTAGATCCCCTTCGGCTTGGAGACCAGCAGCAGGCCATCTGCCAGCGGTCCGGGGATGGCGGAGACCTCGCCCTGATGCTCCTCGAACCAGGCAAGGCGACGGCGATGCTCGGGGCTAATCCGGGCGATCAATTCAGAATCCATGGCCATGCTCTACCACAGACCACTGACAAACCTTGACTCCAGCGCGGCTGACAGCAACGGTGACAGCAACAGCAGCAGCCACCGGCAGGCATCAGCGACCGCCGCCAGCGCATAACTCCCGCACGATCCGCGCCAACTGGGGATATGTCCGGCCTGAAAAGCAGACGGTCGAGGATCAGCGCCGTTCCGCCGCGACTGTAGCCAAGCCGCTGAACAACACCCGACGCACGTGGACAACTCTGGAATATCGGCCCAGCCTACGGCCATTGACGGACGGTCTTGGACGACGTGCCCACTCCTACGGATCAGATGCTCCCCGAAGCAAAGTGCGTACCCATTACGTGCCCGATCGGCCGGTCGATGGCGGGAACTCACGGTCACTCCCGGGCAGCCCGATACACCGGCTCACCTGCAGACAGGCAGGCTGACCCGCTGCGCAAACCGGCCTTCTCAGCAGCCGGTCACTCACTCAACTCCTCGGAGCTGCACGGCGTGCGTATCGTAGCTGGGTCCCGGTTGGCTGAGTGGACGATTGACAGGGCCGCTATCAGCCGGGCCGACGATACCCCGCCCCTTGCGCCTTACGCATGGCCTCGACTCCTTCTTCCACGCTCAGCAGCGGGGTGGTCTTGAACGCCTTGCAAGCCCCTCCTGCCGCGACGGCCATCGAGAACGCGGCGGCATCGGTGTTCTCAGGCAGCTCGACCACGCCGACGATGTCATACTCGCCGAAGGCCAGCCACGCATGCTCCCACTTCCCGCCCAGCTTCTCGACAACCGGACGGACTGCCTCGAGCCGGTTCTGTGGCTGCTTGACCATGGCAGCCCACGCATCAGGCGTGTAGGCCACTTGAACAAGATAAGAAGGCACGATGAGCCCCCCTTCTGCCGGGCTGGATCCGCCCGGCCGTCGGTCACGTGCTACACCGACGAGGATCCCACAAGTGCCACGCAGCCGCCATACGGCGGCGGTTATGGGGTTGTGGTCGCGGCCGCTCGCACACACCCGCGGCGCATCTGTCACCAATCGCTAACGGGGGCTTCCCGGCTCGTTGACACCGAGGTAAAGGCCCGCACCGGACGCAAGATGCGCGGGATATACGCGGGATGATCTTGCCTGGCAGGCCATCCCCGAGTACCGACAACGCAGGTAGCAGCACCGCCAGGCCGTGAACCACAGATGCTCTTGAAAACCGTTAGGGACGGGGGCCGCGCCGGTCTCAGTTCTGGTCTCATTCGCCGCGGTTCGAGGGCGTCCGCGGAGGACCGCACCAGGCCGCAGCTCCAGGTCACAGACCACGCTGACCTACCGCGAACGCACGTCCACAGACTTGGAAAGCGTGTTGGGGGCAACCCCTCAAGAGTTCGAATCTCTTATCCTCCGCCGCGCTGAGCTGGTGCGATGCCACCAGTCTCTACCTGCTGCCTGGCATGGGCATGGTATCTAGTCTCATCTGGGCTTCAAGGAGGAAGTCGATGCCGGCTCATCACCGCGACCGAGCGGCATCAAGCATTGGTGTTTTGCGGTCTTCGCGCTTTTTCGCGCGGATTCTTACTCGTACAGGTCGAGCAGCCGGAGGCGCGCGGCCTGCATGTGGTGGTGCATCACCGTCGCGACCCGCTTCAGCAGCTGATAACCCAGCTCCGTGTCCGCCTCGCACTTGCCGCGCAGGCAGGCGCCGTCCAGCACGGTCGCGCTGACGGGCGTCACCGCCCGGGCGGCAGAGAAGTAGCGGTAGGGCGGGACGAGCCACGACCACCCGAATACCTCTCCCTCGTTCAGGGTGTCGATGACCACAGGCCCCTTCGTGCGCGAATGCACCACCAGCGCGACCCCTCCATCGCGGATCGCGTAAAAGAGGCTGGCAGGTTCTCCCTCGTCGAAGATGCGGTCGCCTTCAGCGAAGTGCACGCTGGACGCGCACCCCGCGATGAAGTCCAGCGCACTGGGGCTGAGCCCGGCGAAGAACGGGTGGCTGCCCAGCAGTTCCGTCATGGTCTCCATCGTTTCCTCCCTGCTATGAGCGCCGCGCCATGCTCCCCGCGCGAGCACAACGCCCTAGCCCGCCCACGCTAACGACCCACCATGGCCCGCGGCACGGACGGCTACCAGGGCAGAAGGTCCCTGGTACTCGGCCCTAATCGGCAAGGTCCGTAGTCTCATTCCCCACGGAACCGTTTCGCACCTGCACCATCCGTGTGAACTTCTGGCCTCACGAGGTGGAAACTGAAAGTAGCAGAGCGATCACGCAAAAGTCTTGAAGACGGCCAAGGAAGCCGTGTTGACGGCTGGCGCGAGGCGAGGCCTCCGTTGGATGCTGGCGCTAAGCCGCGGCGCGGCGGCCGGGGAATCCAGCGCGGGACCAGCTGCCGGTACTCCAGGTAGCTGCGGCCGAAGCGGCGGCGCAGCGTCCGTTCTTCGTAGCCGGTGACGAACAGGTGGAAGAAGACCGCCATGGCCCCCGCGTACGCCAGCAGCCATAGCGACATGAACAGCCACGCCTCCCCCAGCACAACCAGGAGCGCGGCAACGTAGATCGGGTTGCGCACCCAGCGGTAGGGCCCGGCCGCGACAAGGCGCGACGGCGCGTCCCACACACCAGGAGTGCCCCGTCCCACTGCGGCAAAGTTCCAGACACACCACCCGTACAGGACCGCCCCGGCCACGATGACGGGGGCCGCCTCCCACGCGGCCGGAGTGGCGGCGCGCCCTTGGCGCATCAGGATCCACCAGGGAACCCAGGCTCCTCCCAGCCCCGGCACCACGATGGTGAACAAGAGATTACGGATGATGAGGCTGAGCGTGCGGGGCATCTTCGCTCAGAGCTCCCGCCGCGGCGAGTGCGTACGGCGACTAATGGTCAGTGGTTCGGTCAAGGTGTTCACGCTGCTGCCCCGTTCTCAAGAGTAGGACCTTTATATGTAGCGACGCTACCTATATGGGAAGGGTAGCAATACTACCCATGAGGACGGAAGCGCTAAAGGGCACTGGGCGGCATCCTGCTCGCGGTGCTCGAGCCGGGGCCGCGCCACGGTTACGCGGTCATGGAAGCGGCCAGCCGTTCGCCTGGACCCGATCGCCAGCCAATCCTGCGCGATTGGCTCTGGGCTCACCACCCGGCGCGACCGAACATGGCTGGGTAAGCACCCTGCCGTCCAGCTAAGGGCACGCCATGCGACAGTTCCCCGCCGCCAGGCTGCTATCGCGGGCGGATCAGCTGCTCAGATCGCGGGGCGCGCTGATGGCTGACGCCCGCGCGACGGTCGGGCACTGGGTCAGCGAGCAGGACGGGCGGCTGCAATGGCTGCGGCCCGAGGCGGGCGCGTTCTGCTGCGCGCGGCTCAACCCGGACACGTTCGGGCCACTTGGCGTTCGCGGGTTTTACGACCGGCTGGCTGAGCGGCGGACGGTTGTCGCACCCGGTCCGTGGTTCGGTGACAGCGCCCACGTGATGAGGATCGGCCTGGCCTATGAGACGGGCGGCCAGCTGGAGAAGGGTCTCGAGGTCATCTCGGACGCGCTGCGGCCTTGACCTCCGCGGCCCTCGAGCCAGCGGCCTACGGCTTCTTGGGCACGGGAGGAGTATGCGGCGTGCGGGGTTTGGCGTCGTGCGCCTTGCGCGCGGCGGCGGCCTTGGCGGCCGCGGCTGCCCTGGCATCGGCATTGGCGGCGGTCTGGGCCAGTTGCGGCGTCATCCAGGTGAGCATCGGGCCGAGGGCCGCACGCCACACGCTGCCCTGGTGCCCGCCACCTTGAATGATCACGAACGGCACGTTCGCCACCCTGGTTTGCAGCAGTTGCTTGAAGGTCGCCGCGGCGACGACATCCTGCCTATCCTGGGCGCCGACCGCGAGCCAGAAAGCCGGGAGCACATCGTTGATGGGCACCCGCGTGACATATGCCCTCGGCGTGTTCACGAGCTGCAGGCCAGGACGGCCGAGGAACACATTGACCAGGTGCGGCTTGGCCCCCGGCTTGTTGCCCACGGGCACCTGGCTCAGGATCGGGGCGAAGTACCCCGACATCACGCCCGCAGCACCGTAGCCTGCCGGGTCCTGCAGCGCGATGTTGGTCGCGCAGTAGCCGCCCTCCGAGTAACCGGCCAGTCCCCAGGCCCGGCCCGGCGGCTGGACGCGGGCAATCCGCGCTATCGCCTGCGGCACGTCCAGGGCAACGAAGGTCATGTCCTGGATGCCGCCCGGGTCGTTGAGGCACTGCAGCTCATATTGCTGGCCGCCGTCGGTATCAGGCATCACGAGCACCGCGGCGTCCGCGGGATGGGCCTCAAGCAGGTTAAGGAAGGTGGGAATCACGCCCATGACGTCGACCCACGCCTGCGGGTTGCCCGGCGAGCCGTGCAGCAGTTCGATGACGGGAAACTTGTAGTGCGCGTACGCCTTCTGGAAGTACTGCGGCGGGAGGTAGACGTATACGTCACGGGTGAGGTGACTCCGCACACCGGTGACTGAGGTCTGGAACAGGTATCCGACCTGGGCGTCTTCCGCGAGGCTGGTGACCCGGCCGATGTTCTTGTCGAATTGCTTGTTAGTGCCGGCACCCGCGGCTGCGTACTTGGGGATGCTGCTCACGCCCTGGCCGGTGAGATCATTGATCATCCCGCCCCAGGTCTGGTAGTAGTCGTAGAACTTATTGACGGCGGCAATTCCGAAGACCATGGCGGGAACGAAGGCCAGGCACGCGGCGAGCACGCGGAACACGACCTGCTTGGCCAGGGACACCCAGACGAGCAGTCCCCCGAAGACCACCATGAGCAGCAGGAAGAAACCGGTACCTTGCGGTTCAAACACTCGGTTCTCCTCGCCGGAATCTGGTCTTACTAGTGGTCCCCTCACCGAGGTCAGGTCCCACAGCACAACCACGTGATCACAACAGCGAACGTCCGAGGCGTGACATTAAGTTCCCCCAGTGAGCACACCACACGTGCACGTGGCTCCGATCAGCGGTGGAGGTGGGATTTGAACCCACGGAGGGGTTGCCCCCTCACACGCTTTCGAGGCGTGCGCCCTCGGCCACTAGGCGACTCCACCGCAGGCGAGCTTACCCGAATCCGCGCGTGCGCGGCGGCATGACCTACCTGGCGTGCGGCCTTCGCGCGGCGAAGAAGTCGCGGAGCAAGGCACCGCACTCGTCGGCGAGGACACCGCCGATGACTTCAGGACGGTGGTTCAGCCGAACGTCCCTCAGCACGTCCCAGAGAGACCCCACGGCCCCGGCCTTGGGGTCCTCGGCCCCGTAGACCACTCGCGCCAGCCTGGCGGCGGTCACCGCACCGGCGCACATCGTGCACGGCTCGAGGGTGACGACGAGCGTCAGGCCGGTCAGCCGCCAACTGCCGAGGGCGCGGGCCGCCTGCCGGATCGCGACGATCTCCGCGTGCGCGGTGGGATCGTGGTCAATTTCCCTGCGGTTGCGGGCTCGCGCGATGACCGTGCCCGCCTCATCGAGGATGACAGCCCCGACCGGGACATCCTCCTGTCCGGCCCCGGCCATCCCCGCCCCGGCCATCCCGGCCCGGGCCTCGGCCGCTTCCGCGAGCGCGAGCCGCATCGCAGGCTCGAAAGAATCGGTATACCCGGTCACGGACCGAGCGCGATATCGAGCGCGCGCTCCACCGCCTCGCCGAACCTGAGCCGTTCGGCGATGTGGGCCACGGCGTCTTCCGGGTAGAGGTCGAGGTCGGCCGCGACCGCGCCAAGTTCCATCTCGTCGAGCCCGAGGTCCGCGAAGATCGACAGGTCACCAGCCGGGAGTACCTGGTCGAGTTCGTCATCTGCGGGCACCGGGATGTCCAGGGCCTCGAGCATCTGGCGGGCCAGCGGATAGTCCACCGCCGCGGTGAGGTCGGAGAGGAACAACGACTCGTCTTCACCGATGACCCGGACCGCGACCCAGAAGTCGTCGCCCACGCCCGCGAAGCCGATGGTGCCGCCCATGCTCGGCTGCCGGCGCAGCGCCTGGACGAAGCCGTCCAGGTCGGCGGTCACCGCCGTCGGCAGGACGTCAGCCTCCCACTGGTCCTCTTCGCGGTAAACGATAACCGCGAAGTCAGTCTCACCCACGTCGTCCACCGTCATTTCACCAGCATGCTCTGCACGGAGGAATGCTGTCAGATGGCCGCCGGTCGCGGCGGCAAAATCGCCGATCAGGGTGGCCGCCGAGAGATTCTGGACACGAGGCCGGCGCGTCTGGCATGTCCGGTCACGCACTGCTTCCGCCGATCGGGCATACTGAGGGCGACATGGGGCATACTCATGCCGACACGGCAGCTTCACCCCGTTAGCATTGGCCGCGAAATCGGTACGAGCTAGCATAGGTTCTCTGGCAACTAGGGCAAGTCTGGGCGCCCACGGGAGGCGACGTGAATCTGAAATCCATCCTCGGATGGGCCGCTGTCGCGTTCGTCGTGTGGTTTATCATCGAGCAGCCGACAGCCGCCGCTCACATCGTGCACAACCTCGGCACCTTCCTGACCTCGGCTGCCCACGGGCTTTCCAACTTCTTCGCCTCGATCTAGGATCCGGTGCTGCCATGAGGCTGGTCCCGAACACTGACACGGTGCCTGCCTCGGTAAATAGGTACCTCCTGCCCCACGAACGCCAGGTCATCACCGTCCACCAGCACCCGGCCGTGCTGATCATGCCCATCTTGGAGACTCTCGTCGGGCTGGCGATTGCCGGCTGGCTGAGCAACTCCCTCGCGCATGGTAACGGCACGGCCATCCTCATCATCTGGGTCCTGTGGGGGCTGGTGTTGCTGCGGCTGGTGGTGAAGGTTTTCGAATGGTCAGTTAACTATTTTGTCGTCACGTCTCAGCGGATGCTGCTCTCGACCGGCATTGTCACCCACAAGGTGAACATGATGCCGCTCAGCAAGGTGACCGACATGAGCTTCCAGCGGAGCGCGACGGGCCGGATCCTCGGCTACGGCGAGTTCATCGTAGAGTCCGCCGGGCAGGACCAGGCGCTGCGCAATGTCAGGTTCCTCCCCTACCCAGAGCAGCTCTATCTCGAGGTCTGCGGCCTGATCTTCAAGGACAAGGACGAGAGCTCCGACTAGGGCTGTGCTTGCCGCTCGCCTCCGGGGGCGCCTTCAGCGTCGCCTTCCCTTGTCGCTCGTTCCTCGCTCCTCAGTCCAGGCAACGCCGCGCCCCCTTCGGCTCGCTAGGCGGTCAGCAATACGACGCCGATCGCGGCCAGCAGCAGGCCGGCTCGTTGCAGCCAGCGCATCCGCTCGCCGAGCAGCCACCGGGCCAGCAGTACGGTCATACCGGGGTACAGCGACGTGATCACGACGGCCAGCCCGAAAAGCCCGGCCCGGGTGGCAAGCACGTAGCAGACGTTGGCGGCCGCATCGATCGCCCCGGAGGCCAGCGCGATTACACCGGTGCCACCCGCGTGCCGCCACGGGCGTGTCCGGGTCGCCAGCGCGATACCGAAGGCGATCAGGGTTCCCGCCGTCCGCGAGACCGCCACCGGCCAGAGCACACCGGATTGCCCGGCGTTCTTGAGGCACAGGAAGAACAGGCCGAATCCGGCGCCCGCGGCGACGCCATAGCCCAGGCCGCGCAGCCGGCTGGCGGCGTCGTGCCGGTCGTCCCCGGCCTGGTTCCCGCGCGGGCGGCCCTTACCGGGCCGCTCCCGGCGGCCTGGCGGCATGCTGACCATGACGATGGCGGCCAGGCAGATCAGCCCGCCGGCGACCATGGTGGCGGTGAGCCGCTCGCCGTCGGCGATGGCCACGCCGACCGGCAGCAGCGTGGAGACGAGCGCGGCGACCGGGGCCACCACGGTGATCGGGGCGGCGGCGAAACCGGCGTAGAACGCGATCAGGCCGGACGAGCCGCAGACGCCGGACGCCACCGCCCAGCCGACCGCGCCCCACCCCCCGAACGAGGTGGGCGAGCCCAGGCCGTGCCCCAGAAGGCCACCCAGCCACGGGGCTTCGCCGAGCAAGGCGACCGCCACCACGACCACCGCGCCCGCCGGGACGGTCATCGCTAGCACGGCGAATACGCTCGCCCGCCGTGACGCCACCCCGCCGAGAAAATCGGCGGTGCCGTAGAGCACGGCGGCGGCTAGGGCCAGGATTGTCACCACGGTCAGCGTTCCTTTGTAGCAAGCGTCAGTAACGAGCGGCGTCGGTCAGAATATTGATCTGGGTAGTTCACTATACCGACCGCCGGGTATCACTGGGAATCCGGTATTGCCGGCGAGAGCCCAGTGCGTCCTCAGAGGGAGAGATATGCCGGATGTGCCCGATATAACGATCGCGGTCGCGCGGACCCTGCAAGCCCTGCGCGCCGATCGCGGCTGGTCACTGGACCAGCTCGCCGCGCGTTCCGGCGTGAGCAAGGGCGTGCTCGTCGCGCTCGAGCAGGGACGGTCGAACCCCAACCTGGCCACGCTGGCCCGCATCGGTGACGCCTTCGGGG
>JBKQQQ010000085.1:0-7648 GCA_052144275.1 Streptosporangiaceae bacterium | reverse complement strand
GCGACTGGGTGAAGTATCCGTGCCGGTACAGCAGGCCGACCGCGATCAGCGGCACGCCGTGGTCGCTCGCCGACTTCAGGTGGTCCCCGGCCAGGATGCCCAGGCCGCCCGAATACTGCGGCAGCGCGGCGGTGATGCCGTACTCGGGCGAGAAGTACGCGATCGCGGCGGGGCCCGGCCGGCCGGACCCGGAGGGGCCGTCCGGGCTCTCGGGGGCGACCGACGCGTACCAGCGCGGCTCGGACATGTAGTGGCGCAGGTCCCGCTCGGCCTCGCCGAGCCGGGCGAGGAACTCCTCGTCGGCCGCGAGCGCGGCGATCTTGGCCGACGGCAGCGCGCTGAGCATCGCGATCGGATCGCCGCCCGACGCCTCCCAGGCGGCGGGATCGATCGACGCGAAAAGGTCAGCGGTCGGGCCGTGCCAGGACCAGCGGAGGTTCAGCATCAGGCCGTGCAACGCGGCCAGCGGCTCGGGCAGGGTAACGCGGACGGTGAACCGGCGTATCGCTCTCACGGGCAGACCTTAATGGGTCCGCGCCCGCAACGCAGAACGATCCGCCGACCGCGGATCGCGCATTAATATCCCATAAAGGGAAAAGAAATTCAAATTATGCCGAACGAAGTGGGCTAACGCTAAACCTTTAGGTTCAACAGGAGGCTGAGCCACGCCGCGAAATTTTAACTGCCACCCACGCTGGCATGATCTCAACCTCGCTCGGTAGCGTAGCTGGGGTGATTGGACGAATCCCGATCCTTGATGTCGAGCCGGCGGTGGACTGCGGACGCCGCCCGGCAAGGGCGGTGGCAAACGAGACCTTCGAGGTCAGCGCCACCATTTTCCGCGAGGGGCACGGCATCATCAACGCTGGCGTGGTGCTGCGAGATCCGGAACGCAAGGCGAGCCCGCTCGTGTTCATGCGCGAGCTCGCCCCAGGCAAAGACCGTTGGGGCGCGGACGTGACCGTGACCAGCGAGGGTGCGTGGCGCTTCCACGTCGAGGCGTGGGCCGACCCGATCGCCAGCTGGCATCACGACGCGGCCATTAAGATACCGGCTGGTCAGGACGTGGAGCTGATGCTCACCGAGGGCGCACTGCTGTTCGAGCGCGCCTGGCGGCGGATCCCCCAGCCCCCCGGTGCGAGCCGCCCGGCCGCGGCCCGCACCGCGCTGCGCGCGCTGGTCGCGCGGCTGCGCGACCGCGGCCTTACCCCCTGGGACCGGCTCGCGGCGACCGAGGATCCGCAGATCACCGCCATCCTGGCCAGCTGGCCGCTGCGCGAGTTCGTCACCAGGTCCAGGCCGCTGACCGTCCAGGTGGACCGGGAGCGGGCGCTGTACGGCTCGTGGTATGAGTTCTTCCCGCGCTCCGAAGGGGTCCAGATTGACCCAATGGGACGCCGGGCGCCGGTCTCGGGCACGCTGCGCACCGCGGCCAAGCGGCTCGACGCGATCGCCGTCATGGGCTTCGACGTGGTGTACCTGCCGCCGGTGCATCCCATCGGGACCACGTTCCGTAAGGGCAGGAACAACACGATGTCCCCGGCCGAGGGCGATCCGGGCTCGCCGTGGGCGATCGGGTCCGCCGAGGGCGGTCACGACGCGCTGCACCCGGACCTGGGCACGATGGACGACTTCGACGCCTTCGTCGGCCGGACCCGCGAGCTGGGCATGGAAGTCGCCCTCGACCTGGCGCTGCAGGCCTCGCCGGACCATCCGTGGGTGACGGAGCACCCGGAGTGGTTCACCCGGCGGGCGGACGGGACCATCGCGTACGCCGAGAACCCGCCCAAGAAGTACCAGGACATCTACCCGCTGAACTTCGACAACGACCCGGAGGGCATTTACGCCGAGATTCTGCGGATCGTCCGGCAGTGGATGGACCACGGCGTCCGGATCTTCCGCGTCGACAACCCGCATACCAAGCCGCTGCGGTTCTGGGAGCGGTTTTTCGCCGAGATCCGCTCCACCGACCCCGATGTGCTGTTCCTGGCCGAGGCGTTCACCCGCCCGGCCATGATGCACACCCTGGCTAAGATCGGCTTCCACCAGTCCTACACGTACTTCACCTGGCGTAACGGCGTCTGGGAACTGACCGAGTACATGCGCGAACTGTCAGGCGACGCGGCCGCGTACATGCGCCCCAACTTCTTCACCAACACCCCGGACATCCTGAACGAGTATCTGCAGCACGGCGGGGTCCCGGCGTTCAAAATCAGGGCCGTCCTCGCGGCCATGCTTTCCCCGACATGGGGTATTTACTCTGGGTACGAACTGTGCGAGAACGTACCGCTGAGGCCGGGCAGCGAGGAATACATGGATTCGGAGAAGTACCAGTACCGGCCGCGAGACTGGGAGGCAGCCGCCAGGGACGGTTACGGCATCGCCGATTACATCACCGAACTCAACCGGATCAGGCGCGCCCACCCAGCCCTGCACCAGCTGCGCAATCTTCAGTTCCACGGTGTTGACCAGCCGGAACTTATGTGCTTTTCCAAGCGCGTGGATAGTGCTCCGGGACGCGCCGGGAGTCTGCGGGACGATACGGTACTGGTGGTCGCGAACCTCGACCCGCACCAGACCAGGGAAGCCACGGTCTGGCTTGATATGCCCGCGCTTGGCGTGGACCGCGAGTTCATCGTGACGGACGAGCTAACCGGCGAGTCCTACCGGTGGGGGCATGCCAATTACGTCCGCCTTGACCCGGCGACGCGGCCTGCCCACATCTTCACCGTTACCCCCACCTCGTAAAACCGGGCGTGTAATACCGCACGAACCAGTAAGACCCAGGAGATCTTGCCGTGACAGAACATCACGAGGCCATCGCGGACTCTTTCGACGTGGCCCAGCCGCGCGACCCGGAGTGGTATAAGCGCGCGGTGTTCTATGAGGTGCTGGTCCGGGGTTTCCAGGATTCGGACGGGAACGGCACCGGCGATCTGCGCGGGCTGACGTCCCGGCTGGATTATCTGGAATGGCTCGGCATCGACTGCATCTGGCTGCTGCCGATCTACACTTCGCCGCTGCGCGACGGCGGCTATGACATCGCCGATTTCATGTCCGTGCTCGGCGAGTACGGGAACATCGGCGATTTCGTCACGCTCGTCGACGAGGCGCACAAGCGGGGCATCCGGGTCGTCGCCGACCTGGTCATGAACCACACCAGCGACCAGCATCCCTGGTTCCAGGCGTCGCGGAGCGACCCGGACGGCCCGTTCGGCGATTTCTACGTGTGGTCGGACACCGATGACAAGTACTCCGGAGCCCGGGTCATCTTCGTCGACACCGAGCAGTCTAACTGGACCTTCGACCCGGTCCGCGGCCAGTACTTCTGGCACCGGTTCTTCTCCCACCAGCCGGACCTGAACTTCGAGAATCCCAAGGTCCAGGACGCGATGATCGAGGTGCTGCGGTTCTGGCTGGACCTCGGCATCGATGGCTTCCGGCTCGACGCCGTGCCCTATCTGTACGAGCGGGAGGGCACCAACTGCGAGAACCTGAAGGAGACGCACGAGTACCTGAAGCGGATCAGGGCCGAGATCGACAAGCTCTACCCGGACCGCGTGCTGCTGGCCGAGGCGAACCAGTGGCCCGCCGACGTGATCGAGTACTTCGGCGACGCCGAGATCGGCGGCGACCAGTGCCACATGGCGTTCCACTTCCCGCTGATGCCGCGCATCTTCATGGCGGTGCGCCGGGAACAGCGCTACCCGATCTCGGAGATCCTGGCCCAGACGCCCGCCATCCCGGCCACCTGCCAGTGGGGCATCTTCCTGCGTAACCACGACGAGCTCACGCTGGAGATGGTCACCGACGACGAGCGTGACTACATGTACGCCGAGTACGCCAAGGATCCCCGGATGAAGGCGAACATCGGGATCAGGCGGCGGCTGGCCCCCCTGCTCGAGAACGACCGTAACCAGCTCGAGCTGTTCACCGCCCTGCTGCTGTCCCTGCCCGGCTCGCCGGTCCTGTACTACGGCGACGAGATCGGCATGGGCGACAACATCTGGCTCGGCGACCGGGATGGCGTCCGGACGCCGATGCAGTGGACGCCCGACCGCAACGGCGGCTTCTCCCAGTGCGACCCGCAGCGGCTCTACCTGCCGCCGATCATGGACGCGATCTACGGCTACCAGTCGCTCAACGTGGAGGCCCAGCAGCGCAACGCCGGCTCGCTGCTGCAGTGGAACAGGCGGATGATCGAGATCCGCAAGCGGCACCCGGTCTTCGGGACCGGCACGTACGAGGAGCTGACTTCCTCCAACCCGAGCGTGCTCGCCTTCGTCCGGCTGCCGCACGAGTCGGCGGACGCCGACTCAGACGGCTCGGACCGCATCTTGTGCGTCAACAACCTGTCCAGGTTCCCGCAGCCGGTCGAGCTGGACCTGCGCCGGTTCATGGGCGTCACGCCGGTGGAGTGCATGGGCGGCGTGACCTTCCCCCGGATCGGCGAGCTCAGCTACCTGCTGACGCTGCCCGGCCACGGGTTCTACTGGTTCCAGCTGCCCGCCGCCCGCGATGACCGCTCCCTCGCCGAGAACCGGCCCGCGGCCTCCGGCGCCGGCGCCGACGCCGACGCCGAGGGTAAGCACGGCCAGCCGACGGCCACCGTCGAACATCTCCCCGGGCCCCCCGAGAGCCACCAGCGATGACGTGCGGTGCTTATTCCCGGCCATCCCCCCAGCCATTTCCGGAAATAACTGACTATGCAGCCCGTAAATCGGCCGGAGCGTGTTTGCCGGAACCAGCCAGGGGGATGTGGTAAGCGCTCATGACTTTCGAAGACACACTGGCAACATGGCTGGTCAAACAGCGATGGTTCGCAGGCAAGGGACGCACCGTCCATGACCTCGCGGTCGTGGCCGACACCGAGATCATCCCCGGCGACCCCGGCCTGCGGCACCTGCTCGTCACCGTCTCGCACGGCGCGACCTCCGACTGCTACCAGCTGTTCATCGGCTCTCGCGCGCGGCTCCCGGCCCGGCTGCGGCACGCGCGGATCGGCACGCACTCCGGGCTGCAGATCTACGATGGCCTGCACGACTCGGCGCTGACCCGGACGCTGCTCGACGCGATCGTGGCCGACCGGACCGTCGGCACGCTGCGGTTCTGCCGGATCCCCGGGGCCGAGATTGAGCCCGGCCTTGACAGCCTGGTGCTCACCGGCGAGCAGAGCAACACCAGCCTGGTGTTCGGCGAGTCGGCCATCTTCAAGGTGTTCCGCCGGGTCACCCCGGGACCGAACCCGGACCTGGAGGTGGCCTCGGCCCTGGCCAAGCTGGGCTCGTCGCACATCGCCGAGCCCTACGGCTGGGTCGAGACCAGGATGGACGGCGCGACCACCGTGCTCGCCATCTTGTCCCGGTACCTCCGCACGGCCTCGGACGGCTGGTCGCTGGCCGCGACCAGCGTGCGCGACCTGTACGCGACCGAGGAGGCCCGCGCGGCCGAGGCCGGCGGCGACTTCGCCGGCGAGGCCGAGCGGCTCGGCGCGGCCACCGCGCAGGTCCACCAGGACCTGGCCGAGGCGTTCGGCCGCTCCGAGCTCGAGCCCGAGGCCATCCGCGAGCTGGCCGAGCAGATGTACCGGCGGCTCGACATCGCCATCGCGACCGTGCCCGAGCTGGCCAGGCACGCCGACATGATCGGCGACGCCTACTCTCACCTGGCCAAGCTGATCGATCCGACGCCCGCTCAGCGCGTGCACGGCGACTACCACCTGGGCCAGGTCATGCGGACCCAGACCGGCTGGGTCGTGCTCGACTTCGAGGGCGAGCCCGCCAGCCCGCTGGCCCAGCGCCGCGCCCGGTCCTCCCCGCTGCGGGACGTGGCGGGCATGCTCCGCTCGTTCGACTACGCGGCCCGGCACCAGCTGCTCACCCACCCGGACGCGGCCAGCCTCGCGCCGAAGGCGAGCGACTGGGTCCGGCGCAACAGCGACGCGTTCTGCGCCGGCTACGCCGCGGCCGGCGGTCTGGATCCAGCCACCAATTCGGTGCTGCTTCGTGCGATGCTCCTAGACAAGGCGGTCTACGAGGTCATCTACGAGGCCAGGCACCGCCCGACCTGGATCCCCATTCCGCTAGAGTCCATTGCCGAGTTGTAGCCCCCACAGATCGAGTTGCCGTCATGACACAACCTGAAGTTAGCCTGGGCGAGATCGAACGGATCGTCGCCGGACATCATCACGACCCGCATTCGGTGCTCGGCGCGCATCCCGGCCCGGACGGGGTGATCATCCGCGCGCTCCGCCCGCTGGCCACGTCGGTGACGGCCGTCCTCGACGACGGCCGCAGGCTCCCCATGACACACGTGCACCAGGGCGTGTTCGCGGTCACGGTGCCGGACGAGAAGGTGCCCGGCTACCGGATCGCCGCCACCTACCCCGACGCCTCAGGATCCGAGGGTGCGGAGGAGGTGCGCGACGATCCGTACCGCTACCTGCCGACGCTGAGCGAGTTCGACCTGTACCTGATCGGCGAGGGCAGGCACGAGGAGCTGTGGCGCGTGCTCGGCGGGCACGTGCGCGAGTTTGGCCAGGCCACTGGGACCGCCTTCGCCGTCTGGGCGCCGAACGCCCACGGTGTCCGCGTCACCGGCGACTTCAGCTACTGGGACGGCATCGCGCACCCGATGCGCTCGCTCGGCGGTTCCGGCGTGTGGGAACTCTTCGTCCCGGGCGTGGCCGACGGCGCCAGGTACAAGTACGCGATCTGCGGGCCTGACGGGGTGTGGCGGGAGAAGGCCGACCCGATGGCCAACGCCGCCGAGCACCCGCCCGCCACCGCGTCGGTGGTGTTCACCTCGCAGTACACCTGGAACGACCAGGACTGGGTGACGGCGCGGGCCGAGCGCCAGCCGGTGCACGAGCCGATGAGCATCTACGAGGTGCACCTCGGCTCCTGGCGGCCGGGCCTGTCCTACCGGGAGCTGGCCGTTCAGCTTACCGAGTACGTCGTAGACCTCGGCTTCACTCACGTGGAGTTCCTGCCTGTCGCCGAGCACCCGTTCGGCGGCTCGTGGGGCTACCAGGTCACCTCGTACTACGCGCCGACGGCCCGGTTCGGCAGCCCGGACGACTTCCGCTACCTGGTCGACGCGTTGCACCAGGCCGGCATCGGCGTGATCGTCGACTGGGTGCCCGCGCACTTCCCGCGGGACGAATGGGCGCTGGCACGGTTCGACGGCACCCCGCTGTACGAGCATTCCGACCCGCGCCGCGGCGAGCAGCCCGACTGGGGCACGCTCGTCTTCAACTTCGGGCGCACCGAGGTGCGCAATTTCCTGGTCGCCAACGCCGTCTACTGGCTGGAGGAATTCCACGTCGACGGGCTGCGCGTCGACGCGGTGGCCTCCATGTTGTACCTGGACTACTCGCGCAAGGACGGCGAGTGGATACCCAACCAGTACGGCGGCCGGGAAAACCTGGACGCGATCTCATTCCTGCAAGAGGTCAACGCCACCACCTACAAGCGCGTCCCCGGCATCACGATTATCGCCGAGGAGTCGACCGCCTGGCCGGGGGTTTCCCGGCCGGTTTACCTGGGCGGGCTCGGGTTCGGCTTCAAGTGGAACATGGGCTGGATGCACGACACGCTTTCCTATATGAGCCAGGATCCCATCTACCGCCAGTACCACCACAACGAGA
>JBKQQQ010000084.1:0-11456 GCA_052144275.1 Streptosporangiaceae bacterium | reverse complement strand
GACACGACCGTGCCGCACTCGGCCAGGATCTGGAACTACTGGCTGGGCGGCAAGGACAATTATGCTGTCGACCGCGAGGCCGGTGACCAATACAAGGATATTTTCCCTGGTATCGCCGTTGTCGCTCGCACTTCCCGGGGCTTTCTGACCCGCGCGGTCCGGTACCTGGCGCACGAAGCCGGCCTGCGCCAGTTCCTCGATATCGGCACGGGCCTGCCCACCGCGGACAACACCCATCAAGTCGCCCAGCGGGTGGCCCCGGAAAGCCGGATCGTTTACGTGGACAATGATCCCTTGGTGCTGGCCCACGCCCGGGCACTGCTGACCAGCAGCCCCGAGGGTTCAACCGAATACCTGGACGCCGACATCCGTAACCCGGCCGCGATCCTGGACGCCGCCGCGGGCCTGCTGGATTTCACCCAGCCCATCGCGCTGATGCTGATGGGGATCATGGGCCATTTCACCGACGAGGAGGCGTACCCGATCGTGCGGCAGCTGCTGGCTGGCCTGCCCTCCGGTAGTTATTTCGCGCTCTACGACGGTGCCGACACCAACGAGGCGTTCAATGAGGCGCAGCGGGGCTATAACGAGAGCGGGGCGGTGCCTTACCATCTCCGCAGCCCCGAGCAGTTCGCCCGGTTCTTCGAGGGCCTGGAACTGGTGGAGCCGGGCGTGGTGCCGGTGCCGCACTGGCGGCCCGACCCCGACGCGGAGACCGTCGAGATCTACTCCTACTGCGGGGTCGGCAGAAAGCCCTAATACCCATAGTGCGCTCGGGCATTGCGACCCAGGTCACATGACCCAGATCACACGGTTAACCGGGACTTTTGACCCTGCCGTGGGCGACGGGAGATAAGGCAAGAGTGGACTATAGAGCATGAGCCGGCGTCGTTCGGGCCAAATCTTGACCGTCGGCAAACCGCGAGTGTTAGTCCTGGGGCAGGAGTGATAGCAGTGTTCAGCGCAGACCCTATCGAGGGTACAACAAGCCTTCCCGAGCTGGCCAAATGGGTCAGCGAAATCGCCGATCTGACCAAGCCCGACGACGTCGTCTGGTGCGACG
The DNA here is from genome assembly GCA_052144275.1 of Streptosporangiaceae bacterium. Classification (GTDB taxonomy): domain Bacteria; phylum Actinomycetota; class Actinomycetes; order Streptosporangiales; family Streptosporangiaceae; genus Palsa-504. The sequence continues at coordinate 10,393 of JBKQQQ010000084.1, read as the reverse complement.
GCTCGCAGGCCGAATGGGACCGGCTAACCAGCCTGCTCGTCGAGGGCGGGACCTTCACGCGGCTGAATCCGGAGCTGCGGCCGAATAGCTTCTACTGTGCCTCGGACCCGAGTGACGTGGCCCGTGTCGAGGACCGCACGTTCATCTGCTCCGAGCGCGAGCAGGACGCGGGCCCGACCAACAACTGGATCGCGCCGGACGAGATGCGCGAGACGTTCGCCGAGATCTTCGACGGCTGCATGCGGGGCCGCACCATGTACGTGATCCCGTTCTGCATGGGCCCGCTCGGCAGCAGCATCTCCCAGCTCGGCGTCGAGATCACCGACTCGCCGTACGTGGCGGTCTCGATGCGGATCATGACCAGGATGGGCACGGCGGCGCTCCGCTCGATCGAGGAGACCGGCTCGTTCGTCCGGGCCGTCCACTCGGTCGGCGCCCCGCTGGAGCCCGGCCAGGCCGACGTGCCGTGGCCCTGCAACAAGGTCAAGTACATCACCCAGTTCCCCGAGACCAGGGAGATCTGGTCCTACGGCTCTGGGTACGGCGGGAACGCGCTGCTCGGCAAGAAGTGCTACGCGCTGCGGATCGCCTCGGTGATGGCGCGGGACGAGGGCTGGCTGGCCGAGCACATGCTCATCCTCAAGATCACTCCCCCGGCGGGTGAGGCGAGGTACATCGCGGCGGCTTTCCCGTCCGCGTGCGGCAAGACCAACCTGGCCATGCTGCAGCCCAGCATCCCGGACTGGAAGGTCGAGACCATCGGCGACGACATCGCCTGGATGCGGTTCGGCGAGGACGGCAGGCTGTACGCCATCAACCCGGAAGCCGGCTTCTTCGGCGTCGCGCCGGGCACGGGCGCCAAGACCAACGCCAACGCGGTCGCGACCTTCACGGCCAACAGCATCTTCACCAACGTCGCGCTGACCGACGACGGCGACGTGTGGTGGGAGGGCCTGACCGACACCCCGCCCGCGCACCTGACCGACTGGAAGGGCCGGGACTGGACGCCGGACTCGCCCGAGCCCGCCGCCCACCCCAACTCCCGGTTCACCACCCCCGCCAGCCAGTGCCCCATCATCGCGCCGGAGTGGGACGACCCGGCGGGCGTGCCGATCTCGGCGATCTTGTTCGGCGGCCGGCGCGCCAGCACCGTCCCGCTGGTGATCGAGTCCTTCGACTGGGATCACGGGGTGTTCCTCGGCGCCAACATCGCGTCGGAGAAGACCGCCGCGGCCGAGGGCAAGGTCGGCGAGCTGCGGCACGACCCGTTCGCGATGCTGCCGTTCTGCGGCTACAACATGGGCGACTACTTCGGGTACTGGCTGAAGGTCGGCGCCAACGCCGACCCGGCCAAGCTGCCGCGGCTGTTCTACGTCAACTGGTTCCGCAAGAACGCTCAGGGCAAGTTCGTCTGGCCCGGCTTCGGCGAGAACATCCGGGTGCTGAAGTGGATCATCCAGCGGCTGTCCGGTGAGGCCAAGGCCACCAAGACCCCGATCGGTTACCTGCCCGCGCCCGGCTCGCTGGACCTAGACGGCCTCGACATCACCTGGGCCGACCTGGACCTGCTGCTCACGGTGGACACGGAGGCCTGGAAGCTGGAGGCCGAGCACATCCCCGAGCACTTCCAGACCTTCCACCGGCACCTGCCCGCCCGGCTCTGGGAGGAGCACCAGGAGCTCATGGACCGGCTCGGCTAAGGTGGGCCCCGATGAATGGGCAGCGGGTCCTGGGCCTCGTCCTCGCGGGCGCGGCGGGTAAGCGGCTGGCGCCCCTGACCAAGGACCGGGCCAAATCAGCCGTGCCGTTCGGCGGCCTCTACCGGCTGGTGGATTTCGCCCTGTCCAACCTGGCCAACGGGGGCATCTTCCGGATCTGCGTGCTCACCCAGTACAAGAGCCACAGCCTGGACCGGCACATCACCACCGCCTGGCGGCTGAACAGCCTGCTGGGCAACTACGTGGCGCCGGTGCCGGCCCAGCAGCGGCTCGGCCCGCGCTGGCAGACCGGCTCGGCGGACGCGATCTACCAGTCGCTGAACCTCATCCACAGCGAGTGGCCCGATCTCGTGGTGGTCTTCGGGGCCGACCACGTGTACCGGATGGATCCGGCGCAGATGATCGAGGCGCACCTGGCCTGGGGTGCGGGGGTCACCGTGGCGGCGATCCCCGTCCCCAGGACGGCGGCGGCGGACTTCGGCGTGGTGCAGACCGCTGCGGATGGCCACCGCATCGAGGCGTTCCTGGAAAAGCCCGTGAATCCGCCGGGCCTGCGTGGCTCACCCGATGAGGCGTTCGTGTCCATGGGCAACTACGTGTTCGACCGCGAGGTGCTGGTCGAGGCGCTGCAGAAGGACGCCGTCGACGATGCCAGCCGGCACAGCATCGGCGGCGACATCATCCCGATGCTGGCGCGGGACGGCGCCGCGCACGTTTACGACTTCCTCGAGAACAAGGTGCCAGGCAGCGACGGGCGCGACCACGGCTACTGGCGGGAGGTCGGGACGCTCGACTCCTACTTCGACGCGCACATGGACCTGTGCGCGGTGCACCCGGTGTTCAACCTCTACAACGACCAGTGGCCGATCCTGACCTACGTGCCGCCGCAGCCGCCGGCCAAGTTCGTTCATGACGAGGGCGACCGGGTGGGCCGGGCTATTAACAGCGTCGTCAGCAACGGGGTCATCATCTCGGGCGGGCTGGTGCGGAACTCGGTGCTGTCGCCGGGGGTCCGGGTGGACAGCTGGGCCCGGGTCGAGCGGTCCGTGCTCCTGCACAATTCGCGCGTCAGCCGTTACGCGATCGTGGAGAACGCGATCCTGGACAAGAACGTGGTAGTGATGGAGGGCGCCACGCTCGGGGTGGACAAGGAGCACGACCGGGCCCGCGGGTTCACGGTGTCCGACGGCGGCGTTACCGTGGTCGGCAAGGGCCGGGTGGTGACGCTGTGACCGCCGGCTGGGCTGACTGCTGGCTGGGCTGACTGCGCGTCCTTGGTCAGGGCTCGGACGCGGGCCGTGGGCCGGGCACCGGATGGATGGAGGCGGGACTCGCGGAAAGTTCGGTCTCGGTCTGGTTGAGGACGAGGCGCAAGGCCTTTTCGGCCGGTCCCGGGTGCTCAAGCGGGGAGTGACCGGATGATACCCGGCTCAAGGCAGCGATCGTAGCCTCGCTGAGGGGGCCGGTGCGCTGATGGATGGCCCGGGCATTCCCGACGATCTCATCCGCGATCATGGGCGGCCGTCCGGCTCTGGATTCACCGCCGGCCATGACCCGCTGGGCCTTCCGGACACGAACCGCGATGCGGTGGTCGAGTCGGGCGACGCGCCGCCGCATCCGGTCGGCTCGTACCAGCGGACGCCGAACAGCAGCGCCGAACGCATGGAGTTGGTCGGTCTCCTTGGACCCATCCAGGGCGTGTACCGAAATGACCATCACGTTCGCGAGAACGCTCACGACCGTGACGGCCGCGGCCACGCTGGTCGCCGTGGTCGTGGCCCCATTACCCAGGGCGATCAGGACCTCCGACCACATCCGGGAGAACATGAGAAATCCGAGAACGGCGATGCCGACGGCGCAGGCGATGACGATCACCCTGGTGAGCCAGTCCAGGCTGCCTAGGGGAATCCGGCCCGAGTGGTCCTTGTGGGCACGCAGGCAGTCACCGGCGAAGGCGAAGCAGCCGTATGAGACGAGCGTGATCATCGCGGCGAGGGCGACCGCGAACGCCAGCTGCGGTGATTCCGGGGCGCCCCAGTTAACGTCGGTGATGCCGGACAAGAAGTAAAGAAGTAGCAGGAAGTCGAACACCAGCACCACCCGCGGAAGATGGCGGAACCAGCTGGGCAGGCGTTCGTGCTTGCGGGAGTTCTGGGCCCGCTCGGCGTTAACCTGGGCCGCCAGGGCGTTCCGGTCGGCCTGTGTCTGCTCGACCGTGTGATGCCCTCCGTAGGGATGCGGGACATGCTCGTGCGGGATCAAGTTGATCCGGGCGAGCAGCGTCGCTTTCCTGGCCCTAAGGCGATCGGTCCGCCTGAGCAGCCAGCTCAACCGCTGGTACGTCGAATGGAGGACGCCGCCCGCCTTTCGCCGGGCAATGCTGTGCACGACAGCCTCGCTGTTGGTTGCGCGTGCGGGGTCGCGGAACCCGCCGATGCCGTCCTGCTCAGCGACCAGGGCCCGGACGGCGCGGCGAGACATCCGGGACCGCCTCCGGACGCCGATCCTGTATCGGGTCAGCAGCATGAGGCTACGCGGGCGCCGTCGGCGAATCCGGTCGGCCTCGGCCAGATCATGGTCGCGGCGAACCGGCTCTGCGGTATCCGGCGATGAGGGCTCGGCCCCGGCGGACCTGACGATGGTGAGGTCAGACGGGCCATCGAGGGCAGGTTGTTGTCCGGCAGGGAAGAGTGTTCCCATGGGAGTGCTCCATCCTCCTCGGGTTACGAGGCAGCGGTGGCGGGGGAAAGCGTGATCACCACGCGGCGGAGCTGGGCGCACTTAGTCTCGTCCAGCGTTCCGTTGGCAACGCAAGACTGGCCTGCGGTACCGATTCCTTTGACCTGGACGATCTGGTGGGCCGCCAGGCCTAGCGTGATAAGGCGGCGTTGTACCGCCTGGGCCCGCAACGCTGAGAGCCGGAGATTGTAGGAGGCGGTCCCGCCGTCAGGAGACGCCTGCCCGGTGATAGATACGGAGTAACTCCCGGCGCTGGCCCGGGCGGCAATCGGGGCCAGGTAACCGTTAGCGCCCGGAAGCAGGGTGGCGCTGTTGAACGCGAACAGGAGGTCCGCCGGGACTATCGACTGCTGCTGCCCGTGTGGCCCCGTGATGCTCTGCACGGCCGGGACCGGGACGATGGGCACCGGCACCGTGCTGCGCGAGCTACGGATAAGCCGCGGGCTGTCATCGACGCGACACGCGGCCGCACCCGCCGCGTGACAGATGTCCAGCCAGTAGGACGCCAGCGTGGTCTGCTGAGGCAGCGGCAGGGCGGGCTGGCGCCCGGCTGTCTCGCCCAGGCCGCTGAAGATGACCGTCCACCCCGCGAGGTCAGGCAGCAGGCCGCGCTGCTTCAGGGCCGCTGCCGCGCTGACGGGCGACTCGGCCCAGCCGACCTGCCGGAGGTCAAATCCCCCGCTGGTCGTCACACCGGAGGTAAGCAGCAGCATCGTGGCCGGAGGGGACGAGACGCGGGAGGCATCGAGCATCGTGTTCAGCAGATCGAAGGGCCCCGTGGCAGCCTCGGTGCTGATCTGCGACTCGACACGGGAGACGTTCTGCGCCAGGAGCTGGGACCGCCGTGGGCCGTACTCGACCTGCCCATCTGACCGGCGGGGGGTAAGCGGGAGCTGGGCTGGCTGGCCGTTAGCCGGATTGACGACGAACGCGACCGCGGACGTGCTCGACTCGCCGGTCGCTTGCAGGAGCGCGACGTCAGCCAAGGACAGGGCGGGAGCCGGCTCGTTGGCTGTCGCCGTGGCCGCGATGACGATCACATCGGCTACGTCAGCCTTGGAGGGGTTCGTGATGCAGCCCGTCAAGGCCAGCAGGGCCGCGCCCCCGACCAGCCCGGCCGCGACGGCGCGGGACAGGCCGGTGGTTCCGCGAGAGAAGGAGGGGACTCGGCGCTGAATCCCGGCGGAGGCGGACCGGACCAGAGTAGATTTCTGGGGATCCACCGGGTGTACGGCTGGGCAGCCGCCCTGCGTCGGCTCAACGGGACGACGTAGCGGAGACCAGAGGCGGATGATCTTCATGAGACGCCCACTTTGCAAGTCACTAATGCAAACTCACTTTTGGGATTCCCAATTTAGTTATCCCTAAACAGGGTTGCATTATGGGTTGCCCTGAGCTAGACTTTCCCAGATGCGCTACTACATGGACGCGGCTCTTCATCCGGGGTCGCGCATTCTCGACGGCTTGCCCATGAGGCGCCGCGGTTGCGACCAACGCCGACTGACCGCAGCTAGCGCTATCGTCAACCCTGGCAACCATCAGATCGCTGCCGTGCCGGTCTCCTACTCAGCCGTCGAGTGGGACACCTGGACACGGTTAGCCGTGTTTTGGCTGGCCAAGAGTACAGTTGCATTATGGGCATCCCGAGCTGCGATTACAGATCGCTGGGAGCGCCCGGGAGTGCCAGGCTGCTGTACCACGGTTCGCGACCACGGCGTCCGGTTAGGTGCTGACCCATGCCACCGGTGAGCGGTCCCCTCGGTCCCCGGCGACGTATCGCCACGACCTTGAGAGCGTGGCGCCACAAGTCCGAAAAGAGCCTCACTGAGGTGTCGGAAGTGACGCTCATCTCCACGTCCAAGCTTTCCCGTCTGGAAAACGCCGAAGGTAGGCCCCGGCTCCGCGACGTACGGGACTTGATCCGGTTCTACGGGAAAGAGGAGACGCCGCAGGCCGACCAGCTCCAGCGGTGGGTGGAGGCGGCGGAAGTTCCGGGCTGGTGGACCGACTTTGATGATGAAGTCCTGCAGGGTCGGCTTCGGCTCGACACCCATTTGGCTTACGAGGCAGAAGCCACAGTGGAGCGGGTCTACACCCTGCCGTTCGTACCGGCACTGCTGGCGACGGATGCGTACGCGGAGGCTGTATACCGGCACATGGAACGCCGACCTGAGGACCAGATCGGTGAGCTCATGGACATCCGGCGCAAGCGCAAAGAGGCCCTGAAACGGCGTGAAGGACTCAAGCCGCTGAAGCTGATCGCGGTGACGCACGAATGCACGCTCAGGCAGACCGTCGGCTCACCGACGATCCTGCGCGATCAGCTCGATGAACTTTTGGTCCGTTCGCGCGAAGAAAATGTCAGCCTGTACGTTTTCCCCTTCTCGGCCAAGCCGGTGTTCACCGTGACATGCATGTGGGCTTATTTCGAGTATCAGGATCTAGAGGATCTGGAGCAGGACCTGGTTCAGATCGAAACACCGGCCGGCTTCTGGACAATCGACAATCCGGACCGGGTCGCTGAATACAAGAAAGCGCATGAGAACCTTGTCGCTTCCTCGCTAAGTGAGAATGACTCCCGGGCGCTCATCGAGCGTATCCGGGACAGCATGCCACCGGCCTTAGCCAGGCTGTCACCTTTATAACATTTGGCTGGACAGCGGCCTTATTTAGCGCTGTTTCGGCGCATGCGGGACGGGAAAGGCGCTAGAGTTTTCCCAGCTACAAACCGTAGCCTGGATCTCCGCCGAGCCAAGCGAGCGCATAAATGGCCAATACATCAGCTCCGATCCCAGTTTCGGAGCTACGCAGAGTTCACAAAGACGTAACTAAGCACGGCTTCGCTCTGACCACCGAGTGGGACATCGGGCTCCCCCTGAAGTGCGCGAAGAACCTTCGAGAGACCTACTTCGACGGCGGCCAGCTCAGGCATGACGAGGGCGACTGGCCGCGTGATCGCGAGCGGGCGAGAGACGTCATCCTGTACGAGTGGAACGACGGCAAACTGACCCTCGAAGAATACGAAACCATAGCCATCTGGGATCGCTCCGGAATTAAGGGAGAGCGTATCCACAAGCGTATCGAGCTACTACAGGACCCGCAGGCCAGGGAGCTCATCGAGGCATTTCTCAGCCTTGTTCCCGAAGACCGACGGCAGCAGCGGGGCACATTCGGGGTCAATCTGTTCCGGACCCACACCAACGTCGTGACGAAGGCACATCAGGACGATGAGGAGTTTATCATCCTCTATGTCCTGGACCGGGAAGGCGACGGCGCCGAGTCTTATCTGTATAAATATGATGAGGGCGCGGGCGCCGAGGAAGTCGGCGAGGAAATTCTCCGGAAGCAACTGAACCCGGGTGACCTGATGATTTTCGAGGACCTCCGGTTCAAGCATGGCGCTACTCCGCTCATCCCCCCGCCCGGCGGCCAGGCCAAGCGTGACGTTCTCGTCTGCACCGTCGACCTGCCGACGACCTACCTGCAGCGCCAGCCGGTTTCATAGCCGCTCGCAGCCCATCCCGAACCTGGCCGGGCACGCCGCCAAAAATGATCTTTCGCCATGCGAAACTTTTGTGTTTCTGATGGATGGTACGACCCGGGAAACGGCTGTTACAAGAGGGCTTTACTGTTATTTCCGATGCCTGCGGTTCAGGCGATCACGGTGAGGGCGGCCGTTTCCGGGCGGGTGCTAAGGAATACGCGAGTAGCGAGGCACCATGCCCAGCGGCCACCACGCCATAGGTGATCGGATGATGTTGGCGCGGACCGGATAGCAGGCAGACACCGCTCGCCCATTGATTGACGGCACCCGTGTCCGTATTGTGCTAAGGATGGAGGGAATTGAAACTGAATACGGGTGGATTCGGTGTCGGCGACTGACGCCAGGCGACGGGAGCACTGCTGGTGCCGACGGCTCGTGGTAGGTCCAGCCCGGAGGATATCCGCCGGGCGGTGGAGTCGGTATTCGGAAACGTTCGGGCTGGCTTGGAACACCTGGTATCCATACCGTCGGTAAGCGTGGCAGGCTACGAGGCCTACAACCCAGATGAGGTACGACGGTCCGCCGAAGAGACCGGTACATGGCTGGAACGCTGCGGCCTCAAAGGTGTCCGCCTGCTCGAAGTAGACGGCACGCATCCGGCGGTATTCGGCCAGACCCCGGGACCCACCGGATCGCCCACGGTCCTGCTTTATGCGCATCACGATGTCCAGCCGCCCGGGTTGGCGGATCTGTGGGCCTCGAAGCCATTCGAGGCGACGGAACGCGATGGCCGGCTATTCGGCCGCGGTACCGCCGACGATAAAGCAGGAATCGCCGCGCACGCCGCCGCGTTGCTGGCCTGGGAAGGCGCGCCGCCAGTGACCATTTCGGTGTTCATCGAGGGTGAGGAAGAAATTGCGTCGCCGAACATCGAGGGCTTCCTGCGGAAATATTCGGACCTGCTGCGGGCTGACGTCATCGTGCTGGCCGATTGCTCTAATTGGACGCTCGGCACACCGGCGCTCACGACTTCGCTGCGGGGCATTCTTGACTTCACCCTCGAAGTCCGCACGCTGGATCACGCAGTTCACAGTGGTGTTTACGGAGGCCCCGTTCCCGATGCCCTGACGGCACTGTCCCGGCTGATCGCGTCACTGCACGACCACGAGGGAAACGTCGCGGTCGAAGGATTGCACTCAGGAGCGCCATACGATATTGAGGTCGACGAGGCGGATATCCGCCGGTTCGCCAGCGTCCGGCCCGGCGTCTCCCTCATGGGCACCGGCACCCTTGCCCACCGGCTTTGGGGCCGCCCGGCCGTGGCCGTGCTCGGAATTGACGCACCATCCACCGCCGAGGCGGCCAACAAACTGGTTCCTGTCGCGCGGGCGAAGATTAGTGTCCGGTTGGCGCCAGGCGACGATACGGCCAGGGCCAGGGCCGCCATCAAAGGCCATTTCCTCGGCCTCGCCCGGGCGTCATGGGGAGCAGAGGTGACCGTCAGGTTCTCGAATGAGGGCGCCCCGCACCTGATCGCCGCGTCAGGCGGGGCTTTTGACGCCTTTCGCCAGGCATGTTCGCATACCTGGGGATGCTCCCCTGTGAATGCCGGCAGCGGCGGGTCACTTCCGCTTGTGGCTGCGCTGGCCGGCACCTTCCCGGGGGCGGAATTGCTGCTCACCGGGGTCGCGGACCCGGAAAGCCGGGCGCACAGCGAGAACGAAAGCGTACATCTCGCCGAACTCAGGAATTGCTGTCTCAACGAGGCGATCCTGCTCGGTGAGCTGGCCCGCGAAGCTCAGGAATGACCATCAGCCTTGGGCCGGAAACACATGAATGTGGCTCTCTACGCCATAGATTGGGTAGAGAGCCACATTCATTGAATCGGCGGGGGTGCGGGGAGGCGCGAGGTGACGCCGGGGCTTACACCCGGTCCGTTCGGGATAAAAATCTTGCATGCGATACCTGACCGTGGCCGAGGCCTACCGTGACCTGGAGCAGGCGAGCGGCCGGCTGGCGCTGGTCGACCGGCTGGCGGCGCTGCTGGCCCAGACCCCGGCCGGGCTGCTGCCGGCGGCGTGTTACCTGTGCCAGGGGCTGATCGCGCCGGAGTTCGCCGGGGTGGACCTGGGCCTGGCCGAGAAGCTCGCGGTCCGCGCGGTGGCCACCGCCGCCGGAGTCGACGCCGGGCAGGTTGCCGTCCTGGTGCGGGAGACCGGGGATCTCGGGCTGGCCGCCGAGCAGTTGCTGGCCACTACCGCGGCCGGCCGGCCGGCGTCGTTGACGGTCAGCGCTGTGGTGGACACGCTGCACGAGATCGCCGCAGCCGAGGGAACGGGGTCGCAGGGCCGCAAGCTGGACCTGCTGGCCGGGCTGCTCGGCCAGGCCACCCCGCTGGAGGCCCGCTACCTGCTGCGCCTGGTCACCAAGGGGCTGCGGCTGGGCATCGGCA
>JBKQQQ010000083.1:0-16703 GCA_052144275.1 Streptosporangiaceae bacterium | reverse complement strand
CGACCAGCGGCCAGGCGGGCGTGGCGAAATGGCATACGCGGCAGGTTTAGGTCCTGTTGGTGGCGACACCGTGGGGGTTCGAATCCCCCCGCCCGCACTAAGGGTTACCGACAGAACTGCCGGTGTCGTACCGACAGAACTGCTTCGGTGACCGCTTTTTGGGTATGGCCGCAGGGGCTGACGTTGGCTTTGATGGCCGTGCCGTCCTGTTTGCCGGGTTCTGGCGGTGCTGTTGTCATGGCGTCGGCCCGCAGGGCGTGGCTGTCCGGCCTGGGTGTCGCTGATCGGTGGTGGCGCTGGGTGCTGTGCGCGTGTTACCCGTCGGGGAGATAGTCGCGCTGGCTGGTCCGGCGCCGTCGTGCCCGGCGGGCGATGGCGGTTTTGTCGCCGGGGGTCAGGCCTCGCCAGGCGCGGATCTTGCGGATGTTGGCGGCGATGAGCAGCAGCGCGGTGAAGACCGACTGGGCGGCGATGCCGCGGACCCGGCGGCGGGCTGGCTGGGCGAGGGCCTGGTGGGCGGTGTCCTTGGCGTAGCCGTTGAGGCCTTCGATGGTGTTGCGCAAGGTGGCGTAGCACTTGTGCCAGGCCGGGCTGCCGTAGGGCAGGTCCTGGCGGTAGCGGGCGCCGGTATCGGGTGCGATGGTGATCGCGGTCTGGCGGCAGAGCCTGGGCGTAGCGGGACCAGTCGCCTCCAGCTTGGTGCATCCACTTGGCGGCGGTCGTCTGGTGCAGCCCGAGGAGGTCAGCGAGGACCGCGGCGGGGAGCTGGGCGGCCAGATCGAGCAGCGCGGCGCGGCGTCCGGTCTGGGCGTGGACGCCGATGCGCCGGAGACGCTCGCCGAGCCTGGCCGGGGTGATCGGGCGGCCGGGCAGGTGCCCGGGGAACAGCCAGGCGGTGGCGGGCGGGGAACCGACGCCCCGGTAGCTGCGCCCGTCGCTGATCAGCTGGAGGACAGCGCCGGCCAGCGGGCCGGGGACGGGCACGTCGTGCCGTCGTCCGGGCCCACGGCGAGAGCGGGATCACCGCCCTGCTGGAGCCAGCCACGATCGACGGCCTGGTGTACGCCTCCAGCATGGTCATCGTTTACGCGGCACGGCACCGGATACCGGTCCCCGCCCTGGCCCGCTGGCTGCTCGGGCTGGGCATCGCGGCCACCCTCACCGCGAACATGACCCAGGGCTGGCCACACGGTCCCATCGGAGCAGTCGTCGCAGCCTGGCCAGCAGCCAGCCTCGCAGGCTCCTATGAACTCCTGGTCTGGCTCATCCGCACTACCGGGACGCCGGAACCCGAGTCACCGGCAGAGCGCCGCTGCGAGAATACGGCGTGCCGCGCAGCGGCGCGTCCCGCCCCAGCCGCCACCGCTGACAGCCAGCAGCATCGTGACGGGGTTCCCGAAGCCGATGCCGCTAATTATGCGGCGGTGGCCGCGTACCGGCTCAGCGTGCAAGCCGGGAATCCGCTCTCCGAACGCAAGCTCGCCCAGATGTTCGGACGCACCTCCCGCCGCTGGGCACGCGCCAGGATCACCCAAGCACGGCAATCACCATAGACATCCAACCCAGTAGTGCCGTGACGGGACGAACGGCCCTGGCGTCCCGCGGTGGTCACGCGATCCTAGATATAAGGGCGACTCGGCTGCACGTTACTCCACCTGTTCCGACCGTTCCCGTTCGGCTGGAGGGGCCATGAGATTGAGAAAACGTCAGCGCCTGCTCGCCGCAGTGTACGCGCGTCTGGCCCGGTTCGCCGACGACAACGACAAGAGCGCGGTGTTGTCGAAGGACGCCGTCGAGGATGTGGCCGCCTTGCTGGCCGCAGTGGCCGAACCGACCGCTGATCTGCAGGTGCTGCACGCGGCGGGCCTTTTGCACTGGTGCCGCTACCTCGCCCTCGATCCCTCTGAGAACCAGAAAGACCTGACCGCCGCACTGCAGTTGCTCACGCCAGTGTACCGCCAGCAGCCCAACGCGGTCCCGGACCCGGTCCGCCGATACTTTTACGACAACCCACCCGACGCCGGGGACGGCCCTGAGGCGCTGGCCGACCGGGCCGCGCAACTCCTTGAGCAGGCGCTGGGTAGCGGCGATCCTGGCACACTTACCCTCGCGATCGAGGTCGGCGAGCAGGCGTTGGCCGCCACCCCCGCCGACCACCCGAACCGCAGCCTGGTCCTGTCCAACCTCGGGGCCGCCCTGCAGCGCCGGTTTGAGCGTCTGGGCGGGTTGGCCGACCTGCACCGGGCGATCGAGGTCGGCGAGGCCGCGGTAGCCGCCACACCCGCCGACCACCCCGACCGCGCCGGCCGCCTGTCGAACCTCGGGGCCGCCCTGCAGCGCCGGTCTAAGCGTCTGGGCGGGTTGGCCGACCTGCACCGGGCGATCGAGGTCTGCCAGGCCGCGGTGGCCGCCACCCCACCCGACCACCCGAACCGCGCCGGCCGCCTGTCCAACCTCGGGGCCGCCCTGCAGGCCCGGTTTGTCCGTCTGGGCGGGTTGGCCGACCTGGACCGGGCGATCGAGGTCGACGAGGCGGTGGTGGCCGCCACCCCACCCAACCACCGCGACCGCGCCATGTACCTGTCCAACCTCGGGCTCGCCCTGCGCACCCGGTTTGACCGTCTGGGCGGGTTGGCCGACCTGCACCGGGCGATCGAGGTCGGCGAGGCCGCGGTAGCCGCCACACCCGCCGACCACCCCGACCGCGCCGCGTACCTGTCGAACCTCGGGGGCGCCCTGCAGGCCCGGTTTGTCCGTCTGGGGGGGTTGGCTGACCTGGACCGGGCGATCGAGGTCGGCGAGGCCGCGGTAGCCGCCACACCCGCCGACCACCCCGACCGCCCCCACCGCCTGGCCAGCCTTGGATTCGGTGTTCAGGCCCGGTTCGATAGTCTCGGCAGGGTGGCGGACTTGGACCGGGCGATCGAGGTCGGCGAGGCCGCGGTAGCCGCCACACCCGCCGACCACCCCGACCGCGCTAAGTACCTGACCAATCTCGGGGTCGGCGTACAGACCCGATTTAGGCGTCTGGGTGGGCTGGCGGACTTGGACCGGGCGATCGAGGTCGGCGAAGCCGCGATGGCCGCGACCCCACCCGGCTACCCCGACCGCGCCCGGATCCCGGCCAATCTCGGGGGTGCGCTGCGGACCCGTTATGAGCGTCTGGGGGGGTTGGCCGACCTGGACCGGGCGATCGAGGTCGGAAAGGCCGCCGTGGCCGCCACCCCACCCGACCACCCCGACCGCGCTGAGTACCTCGCCCACCTCGGGGTCGCGCTGCGGACCCGTTATGAGCGTCTGGGGGGGTTGGCCGACCTGGACCGGGCGATCGAGGTCGGCGAGGCCGCCGTGGCCGCCACACCCGCCGACCACCCCGACCGCGCCATGTACCTGTCCAACCTCGGAGGCACCCTGCAGCGCCGGTTTGAGCGTCTCAGTACGTTGGCCGACCTGGACCGGGCGATCGAGGTCAGCGAGGCCGCGGTAGCCGCCACACCCGCCGACCACCCCGACCGCGCCATGTACCTGTCCAACCTCGGAGGCATCCTGCTCACCCGGTTTGACCGTCTCGGCGGGTTGGCCGACCTGGACCGGGCGATCGAGGTCGGAAAGGCCGCGGTAGCCGCCACACCCGCCGACCACCCCGACCGCGCCGCGTACCTATCCAACCTCGGGGCCGCCCTGCGCACCCGGTTTGACCGTCTCGGCGGGTTGGCCGACCTGGACCGGGCGATCGAGGTCGGAAAGGCCGCGGTAGCCGCCACACCCGCCGACCGCCCCGACCGCACAGGGATCTTGTCCAACCTCGGAGTCACCCTGGAGCGCCAGTTCGAGCGCACCGGGACGGCGGACGACCGGGACGAGGCGCTCGCGGCGCTTCGGGCGGCGGTGGCGGTCAAGACCGCGCCGGCAAGCCTCCGGGCTCGGGCCGCCCGCGAGTGGGGGCGGGTGGCGGCGGGCTGGGAGGACTGGCCGGCGGCGGCGGAGGGATTTGCGGCGGCGATCGGGCTGTTGGCCCGGGTCGCGCCGCGCAGCCTGACGCGACCCGATCAGGAGTATTGGCTGGGCGAGCTGGCCGGGCTGGGCGCGCAGGCGTCGGCCTGCTGCCTGCAGACCGGCCAGGTGGACCGGGCGGTCGCGCTATGGGAGCAGGGCCGCGGGGTGCTGCTCGGCCAGGCGCTAGACGCTCGCACCGACCTCACCGGCCTGGGCGAACGGCATCCGCAGCTGGCCGCCGAGTTCATCCGGCTCCGCGACGAGCTCGACAGCGTCACCGACTCCAGCGGCGAGGCACCAGCCGCTTCGCATGCGGCCGGGACCTCGGATCCGGGCCGCGCGGATCCGGCCGCGGTGGGCCGCGAAATCGATCGCCGACGAGAGCTGGCCGAGGACTTCGATGAGCTTGTCGCCCGCATCCGCGCCCAGCAGGGTTTCGACCGGTTCCTGCTGCCGCTTCCGGTCGGTGAGCTGCTGGCCGCCGCAGCACAGGGACCGGTGGTGCTGCTCAACGTCACCGACATCCGCTCCGACGCCCTGCTGCTCACCACCAGTAGGGTGCTGGTGATGCCATTGCCGACGCTTACTCCCCAAACCGTCCGCGACCGGACGGTGACATTCCTCGCCGCGCTCAACGACGCCCACGATCCCGGTGCCGGTCGAGACGGGCGGGACCGAGCGGAGCGGGAGCTGACCCAGATCCTGGGCTGGCTATGGGACACGATCGCCGACCCAGTGCTGGAGCGGCTGGGCATCACCCAACCGCCCGACAATGCAGCCCCCGCCGGGAGCTGGCCACGGCTGTGGTGGGTCCCGTCCGGGTTGCTCTCGTTCCTGCCTCTGCACGCCGCCGGCCACCACGCCACGCGCTTCGACTCCGCCCCCCAGACCGTGCTCGACCGGGTCGTGTCCTCCTACACCCCCACGCTCCGGGCACTGATCCACGCTCGCCGATCCTCCCCTACGCACGCCGACAGGGGTGGCACCACGACGGAACGCACGCAGCTTCTGGTGGTCGCCATGCCACACACCCCCGCCATGCAGGATCTGCCCGGAGTGGTGGATGAGGCCGCCCAGTTGCGCGAGCTGTTTCGGGGGCGGGTGACGATCCTGCACGGTGATCTACTTCGGGATGAGGCCGCCCGGCTGATCGACCCCACAACGCGCCCAGGCAATGCACGGGCGGAGTTCGACAGCGTTCGCGCGGCGTTGCTGCGGTGTCAGTGGGTGCACTTTGCATGCCATGCTGCTAGCTATCTCGACGACCCCTCGGCCAGCCACCTATTGGTGGCCGATTATCAGCGCCGTCCGCTGACCGTGCTCGACCTGACCCGCCTCCGCCTCGAGGACGCCGAGCTGGCGTTCCTGTCCTCCTGTGCGACCGCCCGCACCGGGCCCCGGCTCGCCGACGAGGCCATTCATCTCGCCGCGGCCTTCCATCTGGCCGGTTACCGGCACGTCATCGCAACTCTCTGGCCCGTAGGCGATCGCCCCGCAGTCCAACTCGCCACTGCCATCTACACCACCCTGGCCACCACCGGAACCGCCGAAACCGCCGCCGACGCACTACACGAAGCCACCCGCCGACTACGCGCTATCCTTCCCCGGAAACCCTCCATTTGGGCCGCCCACCTCCACAACGGCGCCTGACTCATCTGATCGTTCGGCACCGCCAGGTGTAGCTCCGAGACCGTACCGACCGCCACTTCAGGGAGGACGAGATGGATAATGGCAGAAGCGACCACGACGATGTGGATCGCGAAGGCCTGCTGGAGGCCGCCCGGGCGATCCGCCCCTACCTGCCAGACCTGGTCGGGCCGGCCGCCGACCAGGTGGACCACGAGATTGCCGAGCTACTGGCAGCCCATGGCCGCGGCGACAACGTCATCCCAGCACTGTGGTCGCTGCTAGCCAGACACGCAGCCACCAGGGACTTTGTGACCGAGGTGCTGGCCGACGAGCCGCACTACCGACCACCCGGCCTACAGCCGGGCTACCAGTGTCCGGCCGAGCGAGGCACACCCGGCACACATCTGATCGCTGGCAACGTCGGACCGGTGCACGTCGGCAAGTACCTCTGCCCCAAAGACGACTACATCTGGTACCGGCCTGCGGTCGGGGTGACGGTTCCGTTGTGCCCCACCCACGGGCGCGACTTGATCCGCGCCTGATCAGGGGGACCGTAGATGCTGGGCAAGTTCTGGGAGGCGGTCAGTGGCAGGCTGGCCGACCGCTGGGCGACGGTGGCCGCGCCCGCGCTAGTGTTCTGGCTCGGCGGGCTACTCGCCTGGGCCTACCACCGCGGCGGCCTGCACGAGTTGAGCGTTCTGACCGGTTGGCTGGACCGCCAGACCAACGTCACCCAGCTTGCGGTCCTGCTGACCGTGCTGCTGGCCGTGTTTGCCTCCGGTGTGATCGTCGATCGCCTGACCACTCCGATGCTGCGGCTGCTGGAGGGCTACTGGCCGTCGTGGCTGGGCCGGCTGCGCTCCCGGTTGATCAAGCGGATCCAAGATCAAGCCATCAAGGACGACATCGCCTGGCAGGAGCTTGCCCGGCACATGCAGCCGTCGGCCCAGGCGACCGCAACCGCCGAGCAGTTGGCCACGTTCGCCCGCCTGGACCAGAAGCAGCGTCGCCGACCCGCCACACCCAACCGCTACCTGCCGACCAAGGTAGGCAACATTCTGCGCGCCGGGGAGACCTGGCCAGCCGTCAAGTACGGCCTAGACGCGGTCGCGGTCTGGCCCCGGCTGTGGCTGATGCTCTCCGACTCCACCCGCCGGGAACTGATCGCGGCCCGGGCCGCGCTGGATAGCGCGGTGGCCGCAGCCATCTGGGGGCTGCTGTTCAGTGTCTTCACCGTATGGGCCCCGCTGGCCCTGCCGCTCGGGCTGGGTGTGGCCGCCGTCGCGGTCACCGTCTGGGCGCCACCCCGAGCGGAGATCTTCGCTGACCTGATCGAAGCCGCCTACGACCTACACCGCACCGCCCTCTACCAGCAGCTGCGCTGGCCCTACCCCACCAACCCCAAACAAGAACACCGCCAGGGACAGCAACTGACCGCCTACCTCTGGCGTGGCTCCGAAGACCCCGACCCCACCTTCACCCCACCACCCTAAACACGGTGCTCACAGCAGCCTGTACCGCTTCAGAACTCGACGCAGAGGCTGGGAGTGGGGACTGTAATTTCAACGGCTCTGTCGCACGTTCGGTGGTGACGGTTCGTAGCCTCAGCCGAGGAGGATGCGGTGGCGGAGGGCGAATCCGGCGCGTCCGTACATCTGTCGTTTGAGCATCTGGTCCTGGTGTTGATTCCCTCGGTGCGGCCGTTGTGATGCGGCAGCGTGAGCGCCGCGGTGGCGGCCTGGATGTCCAGGTCGAGCCCGCGGGCGAAGGTGTGGACGTGGGCAGGTCGGCGGCGCGCGTGGCGGTGATCCACTGCGCCAGGAGGCCGACGTTGCCCGGGTCCGGGGTCAGCAGGGCCGCGAAGGAGCTGATGAGCCCGGCCAGGGCGGTCATCTCGGTGCAGGCGGCGGTGATGCCGGCGAGCGTCTCGTGCTGGCCGGCCGTGAGGCCGGCGGGCCTGGTGAGCAGGAGCCGCGCTGCCCGGCGGGGTGACAGGTGCGGCCGGTCGCCCTCCACCCGGCCCTGGTTGATGTAGCGGACGAGCAGGTTAGAGCTGCCCTGGTAGCCGAGTTCCCGGATCTCCCGCAGCAGCTGCTGAACCGGGACGGCGGGATCCTCGGCCCGGCGCCTGCGCAGGTGGTCGCGGTAGGGGTCGACGAGCGTGGGCCGGTACTGCGGCGTGCGCTGCAGCCGTTCGGGCCGCTCGGCGCGGGCGTAGCGCTTGACCGTGTTGAGCGCCAGGTCCAGGCGGCGGGCGCATTCCAGCAGGCCGATGCCCTTGCCGAGCAGGTCGTGGACCTGCTGCCAGCGCTCGAGGGTGGTCTCGGCGCGCTTGCCTGCCTGGAGCGGGGCCATGCCGGCCCAGCAGGCGGAGTGCGCCGCGACTTCCTTCCGGACGGCCTCACCGAGGCCGTGCCACAGGTGCCAGCGGTCGCTGACCTGGACCGCGCCGGGCAGCGCCCGGCGGACGGCCTCGCCGTAGGCGCCCGACCCGTCACGGCACACGACCTCGACCCCGGGATGGCCGCGCAGCCAGTCCTCGGCGGCATCGGCGGTGCGGCCGGGGACAACGTCGACGCGCCGGCCGGTCTCGGCATCGATGAGCACGGTCGCGTAGACGAGGCCGCGGCGCAGCGCGAAGTCGTCGATCCCCAGTACCCGCGGCACCGCCAGCGCGGGCAGGGGGATCTGGAGAAGGGCCCGTAGCGCGGTATGCCGGGAGACCAGGATGCCCAATGCCGGCAGCAGGCGCGTCCCGGCCCGGCCTGCTAATTCGCGGGCCACCGCGCTGACCTGCCCGGTCAGCCGCGTGGTGCGCCGCTGGTAGCGGTCCAGGACGCCGGGGACCTGCTCGCGGAAGGTCTGTCGCGGGCAGCCCGGGACCGGGCAGCGCATCCGGCGGACCCGCACCCTGACCAGGACCGCGGCGGCCGTCGACCGGCACGTCCGCCGCGGTCCGCTCGTGATAGCCGTGGACGCGGGCGGTCTCCGCGCCGCACCCCGGGCAGGCCACCGACCCGCCCGGGGTCCTCGCGCGGACGCAGATCCCCTCGCCTGCGTTCTCGACATCCTCGATCACCAGCGCAGACAACCCTGAGAACACAGTCCCCACAAGCTCTACCGCATCAATCATGACTGATCGTGACACATCGGCACATCCAGCGTAACTTCCGGGACGGAGGAGACACCAGATGGCAGACGTGACCACGGACGCCGGCAAGGAGCCGGGCGGGCTGTCGGCGGCTGATGAGCAGCTGCTGCGGGAGCTCACCGAGCGTGCCCGGGCCGGAGGGCTGAAGCTGACCGGTGAGAGCGGCCTGCTCGGGAAGCTGACCAAGATGGTCATCGAGGGCGCCCTGGAAGGCGAGCTGGATGATCGCCTCGGCTACGGCAGGCATGACCCGGCGGGCAGCCGCAGCGCCCGACGACCGCCTCATGCACGTCACGGACAGCGGTTCAGCGGCTGAAGATAACGTTCGCCGGCTACGGCCCGAACAAGATCTGGTGCCAGCTCATCGCGCTCGCCACCGACCTGCTCACCTGGGCGCAAATGCTCGCCCTGCCCGCCCATACCGCCCGCCGCTGGGAACCCAAACGACTCCGGCTGCCTGCTATCGATCCCCGGGAGGCTCTCCCGCCACGCCCGCGAACTGCGGCTGCGGTTCGCCGCAACCTGGCCGTAGGCACAGAATCTCGCTGACGCCGTCACCCGCCTCCAGCAGCTACCCAACCCTGGATAACCAGCACGAACATGTCCCAGCGATCAAGGAAGGACGACCAGGGGCCCGTGGAACTCCGCCTACCCGGCGCGACCCGGGGCTATCCGCATGCCCAAGCCGCCAGCAGCCACCCAAAACAAGATCAGTAAGAACCCGCAGCCGCACCGGCAAGATCACGAAAGTTTGAGGTTAGACCAGCTTACCCAACGCGACCGATGACCCCCCGGAAAGGGACGAACGGCCCTTAGCCTTGGGCTCCAGCGAGCATAAAAAGAACCACGGATACGCGAAGGAGCGGAGTTATGACCTGGTTCAAGCGAAATTCCGGGGTGCAGGAGCCTCCCGGCGTCAGCCAGAGACTGTCTATAGGAGACAACCAAGAGGCGGTCGAGATGCTGGTACGAGGATTCGGCGTGTCGCAGGCCGCCAAAGACTGCTGGTATTTCGAGAATTGTCTCAAGCAGCCCGAAATAACGGCGCCGGAAAGGTGTCATGAACTCATAATGTCGGTAGTCGCCGAGGTGCCAGGCGCGTTCGACCCAATGCTCCTGACAATCCCCGTGCCCAATATGAATTCACTCATCATCTCGTATAGCAAGCCGACAGTAGGCTCCCTGATGACGGGTATCTGTTCTCTCGAGGACACACAAGCGTTGATAATGATGTTCACAGAGGACGGCTACAAGGTGGCGATTTTGCCGATGTCGTTCATCCTGTTGAGAAAGAGTGCGGCGTGAGCGCCTGTCGTTGACGTTGGAGGACAGATTGCGGCGGCGAGCGGCGCGTGTAGGGTTCCGAAACCGCGTCATGGCCCCTGACCTGCAGCGTCCTGGATTTGGTGGTGATCATCATGCCGCCCGCTCGTACTCGTTTATCAGCCCGCCAAGAGTGATAACGGCCCGTTATCACTCTTCCGGCCATAGCTTTCGTGCCGCCCGCCCGACGCCATCATGCCCACCCACCGTTGTGGCTGCACATGGGGTCCGGCGGTAAGTGCTGGCGCACACTGGCGCAACAGAACAGCCGTTCGGGTACGGCTCGGACGGCATGTCGGCCGACTGCGACTTGCCGCCCAGATTGGGCGGCTCAGTGCGCGTTCTCCCTGACAGGCCCGTCACCCAGCGTGATGATGTCGATCGACGTAACCCCGAAGCCGGCCTTTATGCCTGCCCAGTGTGACCGGTCTGCTGGAAGCCACCGCGGGTCGCTGGCCGAGGTGCTTGTCGGTACAGTACCCGGCTGCGACTCGGCAGCGCCCGGCCAGCACGAAGTCGGACGCGCCAGTGGCCCGGACTCACCGCATCTACGATCCGGCATATCTGCACGGGCGCGCCCACGTCGGTCTCGAGTTCAGCGAGATCCTCCTCGTTCGCCGACACCCAATGATCACGCGGAGCGCGCACCAAGGACAGAGCCAACCCCGCGCCTTGTCAACTTCACCAGAGACGATGAGTCATCGTCCCAGACAAGATAATCTCACGGAGACTGAGGAAAGATCAGGATGACTCGGCGGCAGCCAGCCAACTCCGCAGGCCCTGGTCCGGGCCCCATTCGGCCCCGCCGGGCGCCTATCGGCAAACTCAGGAACCCACCGACTGTTGCTGTGACTGAGCACCGAGTTCGGCATCTCGAACTCCAGCGACATGGCCATTTAGGCGAGTCTGGGCACGAAGCCTGGCACGTACTGGGCAGGGTGGTTGGCGCTTGTGTTCGTTTGAGCGCGGAAGCTGGCGCTGGAACTGTGATCCGACCCACCGAACGAAGCGGATGCCAAGCTCGATGCCCAAATGCCAAACTCGGTGCTCAGTCACAGTTGCTTACCCCTACAAGCTCTTCCGGCCAGAAATGTCCGATGCCGGACTTACGGTGCCAGGTATGAACGAGCCACCCAGCCGCTACGACGTCACCGTGACCGTGGCCAGGGATGGCGGCTACCTTCCCGATCCGGCCGAGTTTGCCGGGGCAGCCGAGCAGGCCGCATCGAGCAGGGCCGCCAGCGTCGTGAGCGCGCACGGCCCGGCAGATCATCAGCGTGGTCACCGTGGCGACGGCGGACCGGTCCGCAGCCGTGGCCGTCGCCCTGGCGGTCGTGTCCGACGCGCTCAGGCGTCCGGCCGCGTCGCCCAGCCGCTGAGCGGACGCTTGTGGCCGACCTGGTGCGGGGACTCGTAGAACCTGGTGTCCCGGTGGTCCCCGGCGCTGCACGCCCCGCGCCACAGCGTCACATGGCCCATGCCCCGGCCGCGTTCGGCGGCTTCCCTGGCCGGGTCGCAGATGCACGGCAGCCACGAGATTTTCTGCGGCATACCGGGAGCAAGCGAATGCCCGTACGGACAGCGCTCGGGTTTGTTGGCGAAGAGTGGTGCAGGCATCCGATGATCATGCCCTGAACTGCAAGTTTCAGACAGCGGGAAGTACCCGCTCTCGCCACACGGGAGAAGTAGCAAGTGCCCTCAGGCTCCCGGATCTGCGGACGCGGCGTACTGGTCGAATTGCCCGCCCGATGGCGTCTACGAGTGCGGTGCCTGCGACAATGACGAGGTGAGCGCCGAGCCGAGGGTCCGGACCGAGGCCCGTGACCATGTCCTGTTGATTGCGATGAACCGGCCGGACAAGCGCAACGCCATCGACCAGCAAATGGCCGACGAGTTGTCGGCCGCATTCGACACATTCGACGCGGACCCGGTATTCCGGGTCGCCGTCCTGACCGGCACGAGCCGGGTCTTCAGCGCTGGCACCGACATGAAGGAACCGCGAAGCCCCGCAACGCCGAACGGTGGAGAGTACGGACTCGTCCGCCGCGAGCGGCGCAAGCCGGTCGTCGCAGCCGTCGAGGGCGTAGCGTTCGGCGGCGGGTTCGAACTCGTCCTCGCCTGCGACCTGGTCGTAGCCTCCACCACGGCACAGTTCGGCCTGCCCGAGGTCAAACGTGGCCTGGTCGCCGCATGCGGGGCGCTCTTCCGCGGTCCGCGTGCCCTGCCCCGGGCGGTGGCCGTCCGGCTGCTCCTCACCGGCGACACCATCGGTGCCGACGCAGCCCTTCGATACGGCATGCTGGATGCGGTGAGCGAACCCGGCCGTGCCGTGACCGACGCGGTCACACTGGCCGCCCGCATCGCGGCGAACAGTCCCGCGGCAGTGAGCGCGTCTCTGCGCGCAATCCATGCCGCCACCGCTGAGCTCGACAGCCAGGGCTGGCTGGCCACGGACCGCGCCGTGACCGAGGCCGAGACCTCCCCCGATCACAACGAGGGCATCGACGCATTCTTCGAGAAGCGCGCGGCGCGCTGGTCGCCGCTGCCCTGATCGGATGTCCTCTGGGCAGCAGGTTCGGGCCTACCCTGTTCCGGCTAGTTTCTCCTTATGGCTGGGGACGTGGAGCTTGAGATCGGGAACCGGTCGGTGCGGATCTCCAATCCGGGCCGGGTGTACTTCCCGGCCCGCGGCGAGACCAAGCTCGACCTGGTCCGTTACTACATCTCGGTCGGCGATGGCATCGTGCGCGCGCTGCGTGAGCGGCCCTGCATGATGCACCGGTTCCCATCCGGAGTCGCGGGCGAGAAGGTGCACCAGAAGCGGGTTCCGCCGGGCGCGCCGCCGTGGCTGGAGACGGTGCGGGTGCACTTCCCGCGCTATGGTCGGCACGCCGACGAACTGTGCGTAACCGAACTGGCCAGCGTGGTGTGGGCGGTGCAGATGTCGACCGTGGAGTTCCACCCGTGGAACTCCCGCCGGGCCGACACCGAGCGGCCGGACGAGTGGCGCATCGACCTGGATCCCATGCCGCGCTGCGAGTTCGCTACCGTGCGCCGGGTCGCCCGCATCGTGCGCGAGATACTCGGCGAACTCGGGATGGCCGGGTGGCCCAAGACCTCTGGCGGCAATGGCCTGCACGTTTACGTCCGGATCGAGCCACGGTGGGGCTTTGCCGACCTGCGGCGGGCCGCGCATGCCTTCGCCCGGGAAGTCGAACGCCGCGCGCCGGGTGAGGTGACGACCACCTGGTGGCGCAAGGACCGCGACCCCACCGTGGTCTTTGTCGACTACAACCAGAACGCCCGCGACCACACGATCGCCAGTGCCTACTCGGTGCGGGGCGTGCCGGAGGCGACCGTGTCCACCCCGATCACCTGGGACGAGATCGACGACGTGGACCCACGCCAGTTCACCATCGCCACGGTGCCCGCCCGCTTCGCCAAGCTCGGCGATCTGCACCAGGGCATCGATGGCTCCGCCCACTCGCTGGACACCCTGCTGGAATGGGCAGAACGCGACGGCCTCGACTAAAGCCAGGCCAGCCCCGGCACAGATCCGGCTGGGTCGCGGCGTTGCCATGCTCGCGCTTCAACTGAAGGTTACGGGCTTCGTTCATAGAATTTACTGCGATCACTGCCACAACGACGCAGGTCAGAGAGAGTGCTCCCGCAGCAAGAATTTCGCCGCCAGTTCCTCACCTCCGCCGGGCTGGGTCGTTGTGCTCCTGCCAGCGGGCCAGTGCCTCAGCGGACGGCCGCGCATACAGGGCCAGCGAGGCGACCGACGTGTGGCCGCTCTTGGCCATCAGCATCGGCGTCGACGCGCCGGCCTCGGCGTCGTGGGTCAGCGCGCTGTGCCGCAGCTGGTGCAGGGTCGCGCCGCCGGACGCTGCCTTGAACAGGTCCTCGGCCTGCCGGTAAGACAACCGCGCCCGGCCGCTCGCCGGGTCGATATCGCACGGCGGCAGTTGGACACGGGCCCGGCGGTCGGTCAGGAACACGGGTCCGGCCTTGCGGCCTTTCAGCAGCCGCGGCAGCAGCCGGGCGGTGCCGGTCTGCCAGATGATGACGTCGATCGCGCCGCCCTTGCGGCGGACCTTCGCCTTGCGGTTGGGCAGGTCGAGGTCCCCGACGTCGAGGCGGAGCACCTCGGCCGAGCGCGCGGCGGTCTCGTACAGCAGGCGCCACAGGGTGCGCTCGCGGATGCTGATGTCCTCGCGGGTGAGGAGCCGCTCGACGTCGGCGCGGGACAGGGCGCGGGAGCGGTCGGCGGCCCGCTGGCGCCGGCGCAGGGCCGAGGTCAGGTCGATGACCTTCATCCAGCCTTGGTCTTGCCAGTAGCGCTGCGCTGAGCGGATCGCGTCAAGGTTGCGGTTCCAGGTGGCGGGCGCGGCCTGCCCCCACTGCCGGGTGAACCAGGCGGCCACGTGGCCCGGCTCCAGGGTTCCCGTGTCCGTCGCGTCGCCGAACTCCGCCCGCAGCGCGCGCAGCGTCGAGGCGTACACCCGCCGCGTGCCCCAGGACTCCGGGTGGTCGAGGGTGACGAGGAACGCTTCCACGGCGCTGCCGAGCGCCATGTGGCTCTGGTCGCGGATCGGGTGCACGGTGCCCATGGCTGGCTCACTCTCCCTATCGCAGAAAAGCAGGCGGAGTGGCCCGGCGGGACCGGCGCGTCTTCCCTGGCCGCTTTCCATGGTATCGCAGAAAATCATCGGTTTTCCGCGATAAGGCTCACTTGGGCATCCTGCCAGGAGCGCCAACCAGGCCCGGCGGAGCTCCGCGCTGCTCGCCGCGACCGAGCTGGCGTCAGATCAAGGGGATCCCAGCCCTTCGCGGCATCAAACCGGGCGCGATCCCGCACAGGCGGTAGGTAGCGCCCTAGCCCTGGCCCTTTTCCGCTGGCCGGGCGGGCCGTGCCTGCCCGTACGCTGCCCGCGGAATATTCATCGCGTCCAGCCCCTTTTCCAGCGCTTCGCGTTCGCCCGCCGTGGGCGGCCGGGAGATATAGCCCTCGGCCTCGATGATCTGCCGGAGCGAGTGCGCGCGGTTGGCGTCATGGCCATCGCCGCCCTCCGATACGCGCATGACCACAAGGCGCTCGGCTGGCTGCTGGCGAGTTCGGCGCATGCCCGGGCGAGTTCGTCCTTGGCAGTGACGACGGTTACCCCCGAAGGTGTCAACGCCGTGGCCGGACCATCCGCTGAGGTGGCGGCGCCGCTCCATCTGGATGGCCCCGGTCTGCTCGCGGGCTAGGTCGCGTTCCGCGTTCTGGCGTTCTTTCCAGGTGCGGTACCAGTCGGGGGCGCTCCACAGAAGGCGGACGGTGACGATCAGCGTCGCGAGCCCGGCGGCGGCCGAGCCGATGTTTCCCTAGTGCCATTGCATCGGACCAGCATGGCTGAGGGCCGCAGCTGAGGCCGGGCATTTTCGCAGGCAGCGATCAGCCCGGAATCGTCGTGCATCAATCCCGTAGCGGGCGCACCCGGCGGCGAACGCGGCGGTGGTCGTGAGCCGAATGGCGGCACGCCCGGAAGCGAGGAGGATGCGGAAACGACTAGGTGTGCTTCTTGCGGCTCGGCCAGATGACGTGCCCCGGGTCCCACCACACGACGTGAAATACGTTGCCGCACCTGAACCCATAGAGCCGCTGCTCGCCGCCCAGCCGGAATACCGAGATCTTCGTCATGTCGGCAAGGCCGATCGCGTCGAGCCGGTCACGCGCCTCGGCCGTGGGTATTTCCTCGGTGTTGTAGTCCTTGCCCGGGTAGCCGTTCCCGGGGAAGGCTTCGCCGACCGTCATGGTCTCCAGCTGGGCGAGGCGCTTCATCAGGGCGCACAGCTCCTCGCCGCCCATGGCGCCGAAGCTCCACGGGCCGTCATGGTCGACGTGGCTGAAGCGCCAGCACAGCCGTTCCCCCGAGTTATCCGACCCCGGCAGGTCACTAGGCGGCAGCCTGCGGGGCGGGTCCTTGCGCCTGGGTACATCGGGGAAAGGCCGACGCTTACTCTTCCCGCTCATCGGCGTCGGCAGAGGTCAGGGCGTCGAAGAACTCGAAGATCTCCTCGTTGCCCAGTCGCTCATCGCATCGGTCCAGCGGACCGGCGCCCGCGCGGCGCCGCGCATCCACCCATGGCCCTGACCCGTGGGTCATGGCCGAGAGCTGGTGAGCGGAGAACCCCCCGTATGCCTCCAGCACCAAGTCGATCGAGTCTCTCTCGCCCGCGTCGAGCGCGGCCGCGTCACCCTTCAGATCACCGGGAGACATGTAAAAGCGCCCGCGGTGCAGCGCATACAGCGCCGGGGAAACGGGGCCGTTGGCCCATGCCTCGAAGCGCTCGGGGAACAGGGGACGCTCTTCCCATGCCAGGTGGTAGCCGTAGGCGAAGTAGCAGAGCTTCTGCAGCTTCATCGCCGTCATGGTGCCCAGCTTGCCGAGGATGTAGGCAGCCACGTCCTGTACATGTGCCATGGCCAGCTTCTCCCCTCTGACCTGGCTTTTCTTCCTGCTCCTCATCGGTGCCAATCTGCTGCGAGTGTACGTCTGCTGATCCGTGGATGGTAGCGGGTATTACCACGGTATATAGAAACGGCAACTCGGTAGGC
>JBKQQQ010000082.1:0-6607 GCA_052144275.1 Streptosporangiaceae bacterium | reverse complement strand
GCGGCACCGAGCCTGCGGAACGCGCTCGACCGGACCTGCACCACCGACTCCTCGAGCGCTCGGGAACCGATCACCATCGGGTGCCCGGCGGCCAGCAGGCTTACTGCTATATCGAGGGCAGAAAGCTCTGTCGCCATGTCGGCGTCGCAGAAACCGGCGAACGGCGCCCGGGTGGCCAGCAGACCCGCCCGCACCGCGATGCCCTTGCCCGGCCGCTCGCAGCGCAGCAGCCGGACCGGCACCGGCTGCAGGGGCAGGCGCCGCACCAGATCGCTGGTGCCGTCGGTGCTCGCGCTGTCCACCACCACGATCGCCGCGGGCAGCGGAAGCGTGGCGGCCTTCCGGCACAGCATGGCCAGCCCGTCGGGCAGCCTGCGGGCCTCGTTGCGGGCCGGAACGACGATCTCCAAGGCGACCGGCCCGGTCACCGCTGACCGGCTAACCGCCGATGCGATAACCGCTGACTCGGTTGCTGCTGAGCAACTCCCCCACCGCGCGCTCGCCACGACCCGGCGGCGCGTCAGCGCGTCCCGTATTGGTAGAGCGAGGCGTTGGTGGGCGTGCCGTTCGCGGCGCTAGACAGCGCGTTCTCGGTCACGGCCACCGCCCCGACGGCGATCACGATGCCCACGACGATAGCGATGATCAGACGGGACACGGGGCGCTCCTCCTCCGGGACTCGATGGCTGGACCCTAGCGGTATAAGTAAGCAACTAGCTAGTAACTTGGTCAAAACGTAACACGTGCTCCTGCGGACGGATATCCGGTATCTGATAAACGACCAGGTCAGGCTCGTTGTACAGGACCGTGGCGCCGGGCAGCCGGGCGCCCGCCGGCGTGTCTTGCGCGTCCTGCGGGTCCCGCGCGTCCGGCGGGGCCGCATCCACCACGACGAACCGGACGCCGGCCGCCCGCAACGCCGCGGTCAGCGGGCCGACCGAGTCGATGACGCCGTCCAGCCGCCGCGCGCGCGGGTCGTCTGGCGCGAGCGCCACGTTGCCGACCACGGTCCCGTCGTTCCAGATGACCGGGCGGGACACCAGCCGGGGCCAGGCGTCGAGCATCACCTCGCCGTGGTTCCAGGCCAGCGTCCGGTCGGCCGCCCAGGGCAGCAGCAGCACGGCACCGGGGGCGCGGCTGGCGTCGATCGTGCGCGCCGCGGCCAGGTAGGCAGCCGGATACCAGGCCGGCCGCAGCCTTCCGGCCGCCCCCCAGGCCAGCCCGGGTAGCAGCAGCACCGGGGCTACCAGCGCGAACACGCCGAGGGCGAAGCCCGGAGCGTCCGCGAGGGCCGGGGCCCGATGCTTGCCGCCGGGCCGTTCGGCACGCGGTGTTTGTCGGCCGAACGATCCGGGGTGCATGCTCCAGGCCACGGCTAGCCCGAAACCGGCGGCTTCGGCCAGGACCAGCGGGGCGGTGAACTGCTGGCTGTCACGCAGGATGGCGAAGCCTGGCCAGAACCCGATCGCGCCCCGGAGCAGGGCGCGCCCCGGCGCGGTCACCCCGATGGCGGCGATCACCAGGCCCGCGATCGCGCCCACCGCGAGCCCGGGCCAGCGATGGCGCCGCAGGCCAAGCACGACGTAGCCGGCGATGGCGGCCAGGACGAGCGCCAGCCAGACCCCGGACCAGGGCCCGCCGTAGGCCTTGGGCACCGTGGTGGCGTTCCACATCCCGCCCAGCATGACCAGGCTGCCGATGGTGCCGAACGGGGTGTCGGCCCGGGCCGCGAACGCGGCCACGCCGGCCGGGTCGGCGTACACGGCGTGCAGCACGGACGGGATGAACCAGGGCAGGCAGCCGACGGCGAGCGCGGCCAGCACCACGGCTATAGTCCGGCGGCTCCTGGTGCACACAGCCACGGGCACGGCCACGAGCGCGGTGATGGCCATGGCGGCGAAGCCACCCACGACGGCGGGCAGCAGGGCCAGGGCCAGCCGGGCCGTGGCGCGCCGCATGCTGCCGTCGTCGAGCTTGAGCACGGCCCGCAGCACCCACGGCAGGCCGGCGTAGCCGAGCAGCAGCGCCCACTGGCCGATGATGAGCCTTTCGGCGACGTAGGGGTTCCAGCCGTAGAACACGGCGGCGGCCAGCCGGGCGAGCACGGGCTCGCGGTCCAGGAGCGCGGCCGCGCCCGAGCAGGCCAGCACGAAGATCAGCAGCAGGACCAGCTTCTGCACGATGTCGGCCGGGAGCAGGCGGGACGCAACGGCGACGGCGAAGTCGCTCGGCACCGCCCGCGGCGACCCGCCCGTCAGCCCGAACATCGCCGAGGTGAACGGCTCGCGGGGCACGAACACCATGTCGTAGCTGAGCAGGAACCCGCGCCGCAGCCCGGGGCCGAGCGCGAGCAGCCCCAGGACGAGGCCGACGGCGACCCCCGGGCCCAGGTCGGACGCGGCGCGGCGGGCCGCGGCGGTCATGACGGTCCCGGTCGGGGCCATCGAGGGAGATTCAGCCGCAGATGCACAATTTCGCGATGATATCCGCGGCTGGCTACTGGCCGGTTACCTGGGCGGCCATGTCGTTTCGTGTGCGTTTTCGTGCAGACGGCCTGTGGGGAGGACAGTAAAGCCACAAAAGGTTGCTTACAGATCTTTTCTGGACCGTTCTTCTGCGTTACTCTCACCGAGAGTCGACTCGCCGCAACCCCAGCTAACCCGACAGAAAGTAACGAAGCTCTCGAAACGGGCACGACCTGCCCGTTTACCGGGCCAGCTTCCGATAATCAAGGAGCCTGAATGCTACGACGATGGGGCATCCTCCTGGCCATGCTGACCCTGACGGCCGGAACGGTCCTCGCCGCGAGCAGCGCGTCCGCCGCAAGCACGGGATTCACCCCCGGCGGACCGATTCACCTGGTGGGCGCCAGTGCCAACGTGCGCGGCGGGATCAGCCACCAGGCGGAAAGCACGAACTGGTCCGGCTACGCCGCCACCACCGGCACGTACACCAGCGTGTCCGCCAGCTGGACCCAGCCCGCTGGCACCTGCAGCCGCGGCGACCAGTACGCCGCGTTCTGGGTCGGCCTCGACGGCTACTCGAGCAGCTCGGTCGAGCAGACCGGCAGTGAGGTCGACTGCGTCGGCCGCACCGCGGAGTACTACGCCTGGTACGAGATGTACCCCAACCCCTCGGTGAACTACTCCAACACGGTCCGGCCTGGCGACACCTTCAACGCCTCGGTCACCTACACGGGTGGCAGCTCGTTCAGCCTCTTCATCCAGGACGTCACGCAGGGCTGGAGCCAGACCACCGTGGCGAGCCTGGCCGGGGCGGCGCGGTCCTCCGCCGAGGTCATCGTGGAGGCGCCATGCTGCACCGGGAGCGGCGGCATCCTGCCGCTGACCGACTTCGGCACGGTGAGCCTCACCAGCTCGACAGCCAACGGGGCCGCCCTCGGCAGCGCCGGCGGGGTGACCCAGATCATCATGATCGACAACGCCGGACGCGATAAGGACAGTGTCTCCTCGCTCTCCAGCGGGGAGAACTTCAGCGCGACCTGGCTGCGCAGCAACTAGGCCCTGGGCCTTCGCACCCGAGTGCCGCCGGTCCGGCCCTGGCTCGGCGGCACTCGGCGCGCCTGAGGGTCACCGTCGTGGGCGATCGTTACCATGGCTCTCCGTGACGGCCCATGCGTTTGACGCGCCGGCACCCGGTCCGCGCCAGACCGGGTGGGACGCGCTCAATGAGCTTCTCGCCGGTGGAGTCACCTGGGGCGACAGCAGCCTATGGCTTCCCGTTCTCCCTGAAGGTTCGGTCGACCTGTGGTTTACCAGCCCGCCCTACGCGGACGCCCGCGCCTACAGCCGCATCCACCCCGATCACTACGTCGAGTGGTTCCTGCCGTTCGGCAAGCAGATGCTGTCCGCCACGGCCGACACCGGCTGGCTCGTCCTGAACATCAAGAACCGGGTGGCCAAGAGCGGACCGCTCCAGGGGCAGCGTCATCCCTACGTCTACGAACTCGTGCTCGCGCTGCAGCAGCAGGGCTGGCGGTGGCTGGAGACCTACATCTGGTCCAAACCCAACGGCGTGCCTGGCCGCTTCGGGCCGCGGACGAAGGACAGCTTCGAGTACCTCTACGCGTTCGCCAAGGGGCCTAAGCCGTGGTTCGACCTGGACGCCATTCGCGTCCCGTACCGCACCACGCCCGAGGAGATCGAGCGCCGCAAGCTCGACAGCCTGGGGCGGCGCAACACCGACGCGGGTTTCGGGCGGGACCGGACCAGGACATACCGGCACGGCGGGGCCGATCCAGGCAACGTGGTGTCCGTGCCGCAGACTTACAACCAGCACCACGGCGCCGGCGGCCATACCGCCGCTATGCCCGAGAAACTGGCCGAGTTCTTCATCAAGGCATGTTCACCGGCGGGCGGAGTGATCATCGATCCCTTCGCCGGCTCCGGCACGACGACTCTGGCGGCCCGGCGCCTGGGCCGCCGGGCCGGAGGCCTGGAGATCCACCAAGAATTCGTCGACGCGGCGCACGCGCGGCTGCGGCATCACATCCCCGACGACACCGAAGTCATTATCGATATCGCTCCATGATCGCCGGACCGTTCGCTTCATTGAGCCAGCCACAAGCGAGTGAGACCGGTCCGTATCTCTGCTTGCTAGCCCCGATCAGCCACAGACGCGGTCCTGGCCCCGGCGGCCGGGCTGTCGTAACGGCGCGGCGACTCGTTGCTGCCTTAACGCCCTTTTGCGCCTAATCCGCACTACTGTTGGAGTCAGCTAGCCGAGGACCGGTCATACAGCCACCCGGGGGCCTGACCGCAGCCCAGATTGTGGTATTTGTAACTCTTGCGACCCGGTGCCAGCTGGCGCAGCGCATGACGGCTTAGGTGGGGGTGACCAGTTTGGCGGCGCTACAAGCCGGCGATCCCCAGCGCGTGGGCCCGTACGTGCTGCTCGGGAGGCTTGGCAGCGGCGGAATGGGCCGGGTCTACCTAGCTCGTTCCCCCGGCGGACGCATGGTCGCGGTCAAGGTTATCCGCGCGAACCTGGCCGAGGACGCCGGCTTCCGGGCGCGTTTCGCGCGTGAGGTCTCGGCGGCGCGCAA
This sequence comes from Streptosporangiaceae bacterium, assembly GCA_052144275.1. Classification (GTDB taxonomy): domain Bacteria; phylum Actinomycetota; class Actinomycetes; order Streptosporangiales; family Streptosporangiaceae; genus Palsa-504. The sequence continues at coordinate 1,542 of JBKQQQ010000082.1, read as the reverse complement.
GGTGGGCGGCCTGTTCACCGCGCAGGTCGTCGACGCCGACATCGACGGGCCGGTGCCCTGGCTGGTCACCGCCTACGTTCCCGGCACGTCGCTGTCCGACGCCGTCGAGCGGCAGGGGCCGCTGCCGGACACCTCCGTCCTGGCGCTGGCCGCGGGACTGGCCGAAGGGCTGATCGCGATTCACGCGGCAGGTGTCATCCACCGTGACCTCAAGCCCTCCAACGTGCTGCTGGCCCAGGACGGGCCGCGGATCATCGACTTCGGCATCTCGTCCGCGGCCGAGGCCACGGCGCTTACCGGTACCGGCTTCATGATCGGCTCGCCCGGCTTCATGTCACCTGAGCAGGCCGAAGGCCTCACCGTCGGCCCGCCCAGCGACATCTTCAGCCTGGCCGGCGTGCTCATCTACGCCGCCCGCGGCGATGGGCCGTTCGGCAGTGGCGACACCGCCGCGCTGCTTTACCGCGTCGTGCACGGCAAGCCGAACATCGACCACGTTCCAGAAAACCTCCGGCCGCTGATCAAGCGGAGCCTGTCCAGGGACCCCAAGCGCAGGCCCACGGCCACCGAGTTCCTCTCCGAATTGTCGGCCGCCTACCCGTCGGCCGCGGACCTGACCGACTGGCTTCCCGCCCGGCTCCTCGACCCGTCCGCGGCCGGGCCCGCCTCGGCGGAGGCGAGCCTGCACCCGGCCTCGGCGGGCGGCGGTTCGCGGTCCGGTGGTTCTGTGGCCGACCGGTACGACCCCGCCCTGTCGGACCCGGTGCCTCCGGACGCAATGGCGCCGATGGCGCTGGCTGCCGAGGCCGGGGCGGCAGAGGCCATGAGCGGCGACGCCATGGTAAACCCGCCGACCCGGACGACACAGTCCCCGCCGACCCCGCCACCGCCCACCACGGTGGGGCCCGGATCGCAGGGCGCCCAGGGATACCCCGCTCCCCGCGGCTCGGGTCAGCAGGGCTACCCAGGGCAGCAGGGCTACCCGGGACAGCAGGGACCCCCCGGCACGCAAGGCTCGGATCAGCAGGGCTACCCGGGACAGCAGGGCTACCCGGGTCAGCAGGGACCCCCCGGCACGCAAGGCTCGGATCAGCAGGGATACCGGGGGCAGCAGGGCTACTCCGGGCGGCAGGGATACGCGGGGCAGCAGCAATACCCGGAACCGCAGGGATACCTGACGGGACAGCCGGATCCGGTCGCTCCCGGCGGATCGGGGCTCCAGGGAGGTCCGGGGGGTACCGGGATCACGGGACCCCAGGACAGTTCGTGGTGGTCTGGCCCGACGGGGGGCATGCCGCAGGCCCAGCCCTCGGCTCAGGGGATGCCAGGCGGACCGGGCATGCCGCCAGGCGGACCCGGCATGCCGCCAGGCGGACCGGGCATGCCAGGCGCCGGCCAGTGGTACGGGCCGCCCACGGGGCCAGGCCGTCAGCGCAAGCGACCCCGGTGGCTGGTCCCCGCCGGAGCGGGCGCGGCCATCGTGGTGATCGTCGTCGCGCTGGTCCTGGCGCTGAGCCCGGGCTCCCACAAGACGGCGGCCTC
>JBKQQQ010000081.1:0-4318 GCA_052144275.1 Streptosporangiaceae bacterium | reverse complement strand
GGCTTACCCGCAGGACTCAGCGGTCGAGGTTGTAGGTGCCTGGCGCGGGATCTAGCGGCGGGAACTTCGTGTTGCCCAGCGTGCTCGGGGCCTGCTTCATGTCGCCGCTGCGGTTCGCTAGCCAGGTGGTGTAGTCGGGCCACCAGCTGCCCGGCACCGTCTCGGCCTGGGCCAGCCATTCGCGGTGATCGGGCGGGTTGCCGGGCGCGAGCCGGCAGGTCGCCTTCGGGTTGGATGGCGGGTTGACCAGGGCGGCGACGTGCCCGCTGGTGGAGAGCACGAACCGGATGTTGCGGCTGCCGAGCAGCTGGGTGGCGCGGTAGGCCGACGGCCAGGGCACGATGTGGTCGTCGATGCCCGCCACGACGTAGCTGTCGACGTCGATCCTGGACAGATCGACGGGGGAACCGAGCATGCTGGCGGCACCCGGCTTGGTCAGCGCGTTGCTCATGGCGATCTCGATGAAGTTGCGGTGCAGTGCCGCGGGCATCCTGGTGGTGTCGGCGTTCCAGTACAGGATGTCGAACGGCGGCGGGGCCTTTCCCTGCAGGTAATTGTTGACCCAGTAGTTCCAGATCAGGTCATCGGGCCGGAGCCAGGCGAACACCTCGGCGAGGGTGCGCCCGTCCATGTAGCCGCGGGCGCGGGAGGCCAGGATGGACGCCTTGGCGGCGGTCTCGTCCATAAACGAAACCGTCGTGCCCGCCTCCGTCATGTCCAGCAGTGTCACGCCCAGGCACAGGCTGGCGACCTGATCGAGCCGCCCGGTCGCGCTCAGATGCGCGCTGACCATGGAGGACAGGATGCCGCCGGCGCACAGGCCGATGATGTTCACCTTGGGCGCCTTGGTGATCTCGTGGGCCGCGCCGATCGAAGCCACCACCGCATCGCCGTAGGTGTTCAGGTCCCAGCCCCTGGCCCGCCGGCCGGGGTTGCACCAGGAGATCGCGAAGACCTGGTATCCCTGCGAGACGAAGTACTCGATCATGCTGCGGCCGGGCGCGAGGTCGGTGATGTAGTACTTGTTGATCATCGGCGGGACCATGAGCAGCGGGAACTGGTGCACGGTGGGCGTGGCCGGCTTGTACTGGAGGAGCTCGAAGACCTCGGTGCGGGCCACCACCGACCCCGGGGTCACCGCGAGGTCCTTACCGACCTGGAACGCGTCGGGTGCCACCATGGTGGGGATGTGCGGGGCAGAGGCCATGTCGGAGGCCAAGGCGCGCATCCCACGGACGAGGCTCAGGCCGCCGGTGTCGATGTAGGCCTTCCATGCCGCCGGGTTGAGGTACGGGTTGTTACTCGGCGCGGCCGCGGCGATCAGATTGGTCAGCACGAACTTCAGCCGCGTGTTGTCGCGCCAGCCCAGCTCGGCGTCGGCGAGCAGGTCCTGGGCGCTCCAGCCCAGGGCCAGGTAGGTCTGGACAGTGCGCCTGAGCAGCGGATTCGTATTCCACGCGGGGTCTGAGAACCGGCGGTCACGCGGCTGCGGGGCGATCTGCGAGCTGCCCTTGGCGATGCCGGCGAGTTCGGCGGCCAGCTGGCCAGCCCGCCGTGTCACCGTCCGCGGGCGGCCTGCCAGCCGGGCCGCGTACCGCACCATGCTGCTTTCCGGCCAGAACCGGCGCACCATACCGAGGGCGCCGGGCTCATAGAAATCGAGCATGCCTGCCGCATCGGTAGCGCCCGGCTCTGTCGGCTCACCGGGCGTGAGCGTGATGGTAGTTGTGTCTGCACTCGTTGGGGTTGCCACGAGTAATCACTCCCTCAGCCGGTCCGCAGTGCGGAACTACCCCCATCTCGCGAGCCAGCCACCGGCCTGAGCCAGCCATCACTATTGAGGGAATCCAGCCATCATTAATGAGGGAATCAGGTAACCAGCCGGGCCCGCAGAGTCGAATGGCCTTGCCAGGCATGACATTCGGCCTCTTGTGCCAGGAAACGGCACCGGCTACCTGCCTGTGGGTTTCCAAAACGGGTATGGGTGGCTGACCTGCTGGTTCGCTGGCGGTGGACCTATCCCGCCCGGTGCGGTGATGCGGTCGGCGGCAGGCACGCGACGGGACCGCAGGCGGTCAGGTGAGCCTGCCGGGGCTGGCGGGGATCACGTGCCTGCGGCGAGCTCGTTGTGCTCTTGCCGGAGTTGCCGCTTGATCTTGCCGCTGGGGTTTTCCGGTACTGCGTCGGCGATGACGACGCGCTTGGGGGTCTTGTAGCCGGCTAGTCGCAAGGCCGTGTGGTTAGGGGCTGGTGCTGGCTGTCAAGGCGTCGGGGCCAGGATGTCGATACTGACTGTGGCCTTGTAGCTGGTCCGGTCGATGCCGGGGCCGCGGGCCTGGTATTTGGAGATGGCGCGTTTGACGATGCGAGGGCTTACCCGCAGCCGCCGGGCGGGCATCAGGCCGGCTAGCACGTGCCTGCCGATGGTCCCGATCAGGTCGATGACGGTGCTGGCGATGATGCCGGCGGCCTGGATGAGCTGGTCGCGGGCGGTTTGCCAGGCGATGGTGAAGCTGGCGCGGTCCGGGCCGGTGCCGGGCACGCAGGCGGTGGCATCGGCCATCGCGGTGCGCAGGATCTGGTAGGTGACCAGCAGGGCGTAGATCTCCTGGTCGATTCCGGCGGGGGTGCGGGCACGCAGGACCCGGCCGCCGGGGAGGGTGGATTTCAGTTCCAGATAGGCGGTCTCGATCTCCCACCGCTGGTGGTACAGCATGATCAGCTCGGCTGCCGGGCAGGCGCGGTGATCGAGCAGGGTAGTGGCCAGCCGGTAGGTTCCGGTGCGGCGGCCGGCGCTGGTGGCGATAGTGATCTGAGCCTCGATGACCGCGGACCTGGATGGCGCCCATCCGGGACAGGTACGAGCCGTCACGATAGCGGCGCAGCGCCGGGAGCTTGCGGCCGTTCTTGACCCGGACCAGGACATCAGCTTCGGTGCGGGCGATCGCCGCGATCAGGGCGGCGGCCGCGAAGTTGCGGTCGGCCAGCACCACCATGCCAGCACGCAGGCTGCGCAGCAGGCCGGGCGCGTAGGTGGTCTCCCCGCTGGTGGTGGGGCCGGACACCGCATCGATGAGGGTGCGGGTACCGCACGCCACCAGCGCCAGCAGGCGGGCCTGGGGATAGCCGGTGCCGCCGTGGCTGCCGCCCCCTCTGGTGAACCGGGTCAGGTTGGCCGCGCTGTCCGGCACGGTCAAGGTGGTGCCGTCGATCGCGCATACCAGCATGCCGCGCCACCGGGTGCCGCAGCCGCGCGGAATAGCGGCCGCGCCGCGCAGCAGATCGAACAGGAACCGCAGCGGCGCGACGCCGACCCGGCGGCGTGCCTGCGCCAGCGCGCCAGCCGTGGGTGCCGCCACCGGCAGGCCGGACAGGCCCGCGGTGAGCTTGGCCCACGCCCCCGGGTACCCCAGCTCCGGGAACAAGCACGCGGTCAGCAGCAGGTACACCACCACCCGCGACGGCAGATCCCTGATCAGCGACTGCACCGTCCTGGTCTGCGCTAATGCCTATCAACCATCTCAAACGGCACAAGCTGGGTCAGCTCGCCCAGGTGACCAGGTGCGAACCGGCCTTCGGCCACCGTGATGACACGGGTAATGACAGACTGGATGCCCAACGGAGTCCCCTGCCAGACAGCGATCTTGGTCGACGCAGTTCTAGCAAGGACTCCGTTGCACGTCTCACCAGCTTGACAGCCGTATCCGAACCTTAACTACACGGCCTTGAGGCTAGCCCGGGACCGCGAGCAGGACCTCGGCGGCCTAGCTGGCCTTTCGGGCCTGGAGACGGTCGCCGGGCAACTCGGGGGAAAGGATCGCCGTCCTGCGGGCGGAACAGGCCCGCCGCCAGGTCGGCCTGGCGATCACGCGGCCCGCGTGGAAGAACCTCGTCTTCACCGGCGGCCCGGGCGCGGGCAAGTCCCGGGCGGCCAGGGCTGTCGCCCGCGTCTACGCCGAGCTCGGGCTGCTGTCGTCGGGCACGTGGATGAGGTGGCCGCGGCGAGCGTGGTCGGCGCCACCCCCCGGGAGACCGGGGTCCTGGTGGGCGAGACGGTCAAGCGCGCTGGCGGGGGGATCATGATGATCCTCGATATGCACGCCTGGTACCGCCCGCCTGATCGCGGCCAGCAGGTGCTCCGCCGCCTGTACCAGGAGCTGACCGAGTGGCGCGATGACCTGGCCGTGATCCTGGCCGGGCAGGCAGGCCCGCTCCGCGGCCTGCTCCGCGCCAGCCCGCCGCTGGCCGCCCGCTTCCCCGCGGTCATCGACTTCCCCGGCTACACCGCCGGGCAGTTCGCCGCCATCTTCGCCACCCT
>JBKQQQ010000080.1:0-5326 GCA_052144275.1 Streptosporangiaceae bacterium | reverse complement strand
GTCGTCGTCCTGCGTGGTCTGCCAGGCCTTGAGGCAAGTGTCAATTCAGCTCCGCCATTCGTATTGGGGTGGCGGACGATTCGACACGGCTCAAATCATTCGCAGCAGTCGGTTGCATTATAGAAATTTGGGCTATTCACTTGAGCGGACCAGATGAGAACAGACCGCTAGATGTTGTGGTCATGGCAGCTAGGCGCACCAAGATCTTGCGGCTGGTCCGGTTAACTGAATACCCCAGATAGAAATAATGATCAAGCCGAATTCCGCCGATTTCCCGTGACCGTAGCCCATGTCGCAGCCATCCGCTGCCTGGCCTCCCGCCTGGTGACACGACGTCATTCATAAGTCGACAGAGGGTCCGCACAGGCCTCCCAGTGGTGCATGCAGCGATCAGGGGCGGGGGCCGTCCCGTGATTCCTCCCCGGTTACAGCCCTCGCCGCGATCTCGATTCTCCTACGGGCCGTCGTAGGCGACGTCGATAAGCCGGAAGACCTGCCCGCCGGGAGCGCTGAAGTAGACATGGGTGCTGCCGGGGTGGCGGAACTCGCCGATCCCGGCCTCACGCAGCCGTTGCTGGTGACCGGGAACATCGGTGGTGCGGAATTCGATCCAGGCTCCCCGGAACGCGGTGTTGTCGTCGACGACGGTCCCGGCTTGGTCCTGAGGGGCGAGGTCGGAGAATTCCACACTGAAGCGGCTCCCGTCGCCGAACGAGACGAGCAGGACCGGGTGCGCCAGGCCAAAATCCAGTTCGACGACATCGCACCCCAGGACGTCGCGGAACAGGGCGGTGAAACCGTCACGGGCCTCGGGCCGGACAAACAGGTGCACCCGTGCCCCCAGCGCGGTCACCTGCGCCCCCGCGGGACTCATCGGACAGCGGCTGCCGGAGCAGCCGCGCGCCGGGCAGCTTCCTGGAGCACCTCGGGCCAGCGCCGCCAGTCGAAGATCAAGGTGATGGACCGGATGCGGCCGTCCTCGATCCTTACCAGCTCGCCGCTGAGCACGGCACCGGCCGCGGTGTCGGTGACGAAGTCGTACAGGATGAACGCCTGATCCCCGTCCACGACGACCTCCCGGATGTCGTTGCGGATGATGACAGGGGCGAGTTTGCGCAGAGCAGCCACATAGGCGGCTGCGCCGCGGATTTCCGCGGCGGTGGCGCTGCCGAAGACGACGTCGGGGTGAAGGAGCTCTTCCACCCGGCCGAGCCGGCCATCGCCGAACGCCTGGTTGTACTCGGTGACGAGTTCCCGGATTGCGGCAGTCATCGGCTATCCCTCCTCTGAGTTACTTTAGAATTATGTAGTATCTACTATAAGAACGGCAAGTATTTTGCGGGGGCGTGATCAGGACCATGGCGAAACGAAGCTACGGCCAGCACTGCGCGGTGGCCCGCGGCCTGGATGTCATCGGCGACCGCTGGACGCTCCTGATCGTCCGCGACCTCCTCCTCGGCCCCCAGCGCTACACCGATCTGCTGGCAGGACTACCCGGCATCGGGACGAACCTGCTCGCAGCCCGGCTGCGCGAACTGGAGGAATCCGGGGTCGTCGAGCGCGCGGTGCTTCCTCCCCCGGCCGGGTCTGCGGTATACCGGCTTACCGGCGACGGCCGGGCACTGGAGCCGGTGATCTTCGCGATCGGGCGGTGGGGCTCCCGCTTCCTCGGCCAACCCCGCGACACCGACATCCTCGTTCCCCGCGCCTACCTCGTGGCGATGCGCTCGCGGTTCCGGCCCGGGGCCGCGGCCGGGCTGACACAGACCTGCGAGCTCCGGGTCGGTGAGCACGTCTTCGAGGTCCGGGTGGACCACGGCACCTGCACCACCCGTGAGGGTGACGCAACCCAGCCCGACCTTGTCATGATCATGGACGTCGAAACGCTCAACGCATTGCTGCTGGAAGGACTAGCCCCCCAAACGGCCATCGCCGAAGGGCACCTGACCCTGATCGGCGACCCAGCCACGGCCGATCGCTTCGTGGCGATGTTCGCTACCCGTCCAGCAGGAACCCCATCACCCCCAGCGGACCAGGCGCACCACGATCCCCGGACCAAGGCCGACCCGACCACAAAGCCGATTGACACATAACCGGGCAATCAGAGTGGTCACCTCCGGCTCCGCGACCTCTCCGGCTCCGCCACCGAGTCGGCAGGGAGAGTGTGGGTAGTGCTTCCGGCCCGGCTTCCCCGATCTTGATGTGATGGGCGCGTAGGGTCGGGAGCCTGGGTCCCGGCCTGACCTCCGAGTCGGCTGACGCCGCTTCGGGTTGTCCTGCGACACGATCTGCCGGCCGTCCCCGGGCATTACCAACCCTGCTGGGCGTGACCTGATAAGAGCTTGCACGCTCCATTCGAGCGGCCCATCCCTAATGTCCGCGACCCAGCAATAACCCGGCCAGATCACCAGCCTGCCAGGCCAAGGCACAGTAAGGCTGCGGTCACCACGGTGGCGGGCCGGGCAGATCGCACAGCATTCCCTCTCCGCCGGTGCCGACTCACCTCCCAGTACGGGCACCGGTCGCCGGGCGTTCACCCAGATGGAACAGCGCCGGCGGCGCTACGCTGCTGTGTCGTGCAGGAGACGCGCCTGGACGCTGCCCGGATCCGGGCGGCTCGCCGGGTAATCGACCCGATTTTTCTCGACACTCCGCTGTACCGCTGCGAAGCGCTGGAGCCCGGCCTCGGGTGCACGGTGAGCATCAAGCTCGAAACGGCGAACCCGGTCCGCAGCTTCAAGGCCCGCGGCACCGAGGTAGTCGCGAGCCTGCTCGCCGGCCATGGCTCGCGAGCCGTGGTGTGCGCCAGCGCGGGCAACCTTGGCCAGGCCCTGGCCTGGTCCGGTCGCGGCCGGGGGCTCGACGTCACCGTCGTGGCATCCCGCTTTGCGCCTGCGGTCAAGCTTGATCGCATCCGCGCACTGGACGCCAGGCTGGAGCTGGTGGACGGCGACTTCGACATGGCTCGCGAGCGGGCGGCGGCCGTCGCGCGGTACGACGGCATCCGGCTGGTCGAAGACAGCGCCGACATCGAGACCTGCGAGGGCGCGGCGACCATCGGCCTGGAACTGGCGGGCACCGTGCCGGCCTTCGACGCCGTCCTGATTGCTCTTGGCGGCGGGGCGCTGGCCACCGGTGTGGGTCATGTGGTCAAGGCCCGGGCGCCCGAAGTCGAGGTGATCTGCATCCAGCCGCTGGGCGCACCGGCGATGACACACTCCTGGCGCCAGCGGCGCGTCGTCACCACCGGCCCGGCCAGCACCATCGCTGACGGCGTCGCCGGCCGGCGTCCCATCCCGGCCGTCCTGGACGACCTCCTCCTGGTCGCTGACGACGCCGTCCTGGTCCAGGAGGCGTCGATCATCGCCGGCATGCGGATGCTCCTGGACCACGCTGGCCTCGTCGTCGAACCGTCGGCCGCGCTCGGCATCGCGGCGGTCCTCGAAGACCGTGACCGCTTCGCCGGCCGGCACGTCGTCACCATCGTGTGCGGCAGCAACGTCGACCTAGACGCCTACCACCGCTGGGTCGGTGCGGCGACCGTGGTGTTATTCTCCGCCGATTAGGGTGCCAAGCAGCTTGGCGTAGCGCAGCAGGTGCATATCGCCGATGTACTGCTCGCGGACGTGGGCATGCGCGGCCTGTCCCATCCGCGTCGCCTGGTCCTGGTCGCCGAGCAGGAGGCGGGCTGCCGATCCGAACGCTTCCAGGTCGGCGGGATCGGGCAGCAGGATTCCGGTGCCCTCGCCGATCTGGTCGATGATCCCGCCGACCGCTGAGCCGATGACGGGCCGTCCCTTCCACATTCCCTCCGCTACGGTCAGCCCGAACCCTTCCGCCAGGCTCTTCTGGGCGATGACGGTGGCGTACCGCTGCAACGCGTTGACCATGGCCGCGTTCTCGTCGATGTCATCCAGCGGCAGGGTAACCAGCAGGATCCGCGTCCGGGCAGCGGGGCTCAGATCGCGCCACTGCAACAGGCACTCGCCGTAGACCGCTGCGCCCTCAGGGTCGTCGCTCACATTCTTGACCGCCGGGCCGACCAGCATCAGGTACCCGTCACCGACGGGCGCGACATGGTTGGCGAAGCCGCGCATGACCCCGGCCATGTCCTTGAGCCGGTCCCAGCGGGAGACCTGCACCAGCACCGGATCATCGGGGCCGGGGCGGCCCTCGCCGATGATGACGGCTGGCCTGGTGACGACGTCCTCCTCGCCGTCGCGGCGCACGAACGTTGCGGGCGCCGTCGGCGCTGCACCATCCAGCACGCCCAGCCTCACCAAGATGGCCTGCACGGTATCGGCGGCGAGCTGCTGGTTCTTCGGGGAGAACGGGTCGATCGACGGCGGGATGATCCACGCCTTGCCAGCGGGGATCCACGCCGGGACGTATTCCCGGCGCGAGAATACGAACGCCTCCGCAGCGGCCAGGTGCGGCCGCAGGAAGTCCCACCCTGCCCGGGTCACCTCGTTCTCCCAGTCCACGCCGATGTGGCAGCGCCACACCACCCGGGCGCCCGCCCGCGCCAGCGGCGCGGCCAGGCCAGCGGTCTGCGGGTCGTGCAGCAGCACCACATCACCGGGCCGGACCCGGGCAGCCAGCTCCGCGGCGTTCGCGGCCAGCATCTGCGCGTAATGACCGGCCTCCGCCGCGCCGAGCGGGCCTCCGGACGGGCTGCCGTGGATCTGGTTGTGCAGCCGCTTGGTGATTGCGAAGAACTCGGCGTCGCCGGTGATCACAAGCCAGCCGATGGGGATGTCGAGATCCTGGACGTACCCGACCAGGACCTGCAGCATCTCGGCGACCCCGCCGCCTGCTGCGGTCGAGTTGACGTTCCAGATGGTGCGCCCGGCCAGCACCTGCCGGGCCTGGCCGGCGGTCCGGGCCAGCTCCGCATACCGCGGGGCGCCGATGACCGGCTCCAGCCGGGACACAGGCAGCCGCGGCACCTCCACCGCATGCAACAGGCTCACGGCATCCGCCTTCCCGGTCGCACCCGGCCGGGCCGCTGATCAAGGCGTAACATGCCCGCTACGTGACTCAGCACGAGCGATAAGAGTCAACCACGGTCACTCACCGCGGATCAAGTACATCGGCTCAGGCCACACACAGTATCCGCAGGCCGCGATCGGCCAGCGCCAGCCACTTCCCGTCTGACTGAGCCTATGTAGCCTGCGCCACTGGCGACGACCAGCTTTTTGACCGGTGTCCGATCCGCGGGTTCCGGTTTCATCCGCCGAGTACCTGCCCGTCCGGAACGTGACGCGGACCGGTCACACGCACGTCGCCCACGGCCATGACGCCCGCGCCGAAGGTGACGTCGCCT
>JBKQQQ010000079.1:0-2553 GCA_052144275.1 Streptosporangiaceae bacterium | reverse complement strand
CCGCACCTCCCAGCCATCACGCTGCGCACCGTCGTACCAGCGCTGCACCGTCCCCACCTGGCGCGCACAGGTGTCGCCCGTAATCGCCTGCCCGTACGTCCGCTCCCATTCCGAACTCCGCGGGTGCGGACCTGCCCCCGGGCTCTTCCTGTCAGCTGTCTTGAGCGCGTCGAGGACGAGCGTCCACTTGTAGGCGGGGGCGAGCCACTGGGGTTCTTCCCGCTGGCACAGCCAGGTTCCCCGGGAGACCCTGGACCTGATCGCGGTGCTGACGTGGGAGGCGAGGCCGATCGCGCTGACCCGCCCGGCGATGACCGGTACCCGGACGCCGAGGGCCGCATCGACACTGTGGGAGATGGCGCAGTCCCGCAGCCGGGACGGCATCATCTGCAGGAGCGAGAGCAGCGCGGTGCGCGGCACCGGCATCGGCCAGCCGACCAGGTGTGCGAGGACCGACAGTTCGGCCCACAGCCTGATCACCGGATACTCGTCAAGCGCGCGCTGGGCTACCCGCATGTCCCGCAGCGTGCAGGGCCGCCCGAAGCAGTCGGCACCGCAGGTGATGCTGCGCGACCGGACGACTCCGGCCGGGGTGGCGGTGGCTGCCTGCACGGCTGCTTCCCGGCTGGTGCCGTCGGGCATCTGCGCCAGCAGCGGGAAGTCCATGCCGTCCGCGAACACCGCGGCCTCGCCCGGCTTGAGGGTGACCAGGAACCGGTTCTGCGCCTGCGTCATGTTCATCGTCGCGCCCACGGCATCGCGGTCGTCGGCCGCGGGCAGCCGGTGGGTGATCTTCACCGCCGTGTTCTTGATGACGTCGGCGATGAGGCGGTCCGGGATCTGCTCGGCGATGATGAGCCCCTCGCCGTAGGCGCGGATCTCGGCGAGCAGCCCGGCGAACATCTCGACCGCGTGGGCCGCTGCGCCGCCCGAGCCGCCGCTCCCCGGAGCCTCCGGGCGGCGGAGCAGCCGGTGCGCCTCCTCGATGACGGTCAGGTGGCGGAGCGTGGCCGGGCCCGATGGCGTGGCCCGGTTCACCATCCGCAGGTGTTCGACCAGCCTGATCAGCACCGTCCCCATCAGGAACGCCTTGTCGCTGTCGTCACCCACGTCCTCGATCTCGAGCACGGCATTGGTCCGCAGCAGCTTGCCGAAGTCGAGCTGGTGACCGCCCTGCAGGAACCGCCCGGTGGTACCGAGCCGCAGGCTCGAAATCCGCACCTTGATGAAGCCGAGCACGTCGTCGGTGATCCGCTGGCTGTAGCCGACTTCCCGGACGATCCTGATCGCGGCCCGCTGAAGATCGGCGAGGTTCGGATAGCTGGGGTTGGCGTCGGCCGCGACCGTCTCACCTAGGGCCAGGTCCCAGCCAGCGTCCTCATACACCCTGGTCAGAGCCGCGCTGAGCACCTGAGGGAAGGGCTCGTCCGAACGGAAGGACGCGATGAACAGCGCCTTGACCAGGTCGGCGTGGGTCTGCAGCGGGAAGCGGTGCCCGTTTTCGTCCGGCGCGGGCTCGAGCGGATTGAGCCCGGCCGCGATCGCGTCCGACTCGCCCGGCCGGATCCGAACCACCTCGGAGACCACCGCATCGGTTCCCGGGACTCCGCCGCCCAGCCCGGCCAGGCGCGCGGTCATCAGCCGGTATTCGGCCTTCGCCGGCTCCACCACCAGCCAGGGGATTCCGGCCCTGGTGGCAGCCTCGAGCAGGGTCCGTACGGTCTGCGACTTCCCCGACCCGGTAGCGCCGCTGACGAAAACGTGCCGGTTCAGGGAGTCGAGCGGCAGCACCAGTGGACCTGCTGGCCTGCGGCTTCGGTCCAGGATCTCGCCGACGCCGATCGCCTCGCGGCCGGCCACGGGCTCCTGGGTGACGTCGAAATCCGGCCGCAGCGCCAGCCGGATTCCGGGCATCTCGCGTTCTGGCGGCCGGGCCAGCGCGGCGATCAACTCGGTGCTCGCGTAAAACGGGTGGCCCGGCACCGCGTCTCCCCCGGCCAGGGCCGGGCTCGGTTCCTCCAGGACTTCCTGCAAGCTGCGGGCCGCGCTGCTGGCGGGGGTGACGGCGTAGGGCAGGCCGTCCAGGTCGGCCGAGGCGCACACCAGCCCGGCCACCCGCGACGCGGCCGCGGCGCTGGTGCCGCCCGCGAGCAGCCGGACCCGCCACAGGCCCGCCGAGGAGCCCTTCCGCATCTCGGCATGACGCAGGCTTAGCCGACGAGTGGCCGTGGCCCGTTCGGGAAATCTGTCCGAATTGCCCGTCGAATACTGCTCGAGCTGAGCGAGCTCGTCCGCCATTTCCTGGATCTCGGCCGCACTCAGCGGCTCGGCAAGAAGCAGCCAGCCAAACGGGCCTGGCCACACAGCAAGCAAGCATTCTTCCATCGACGGGGGCGGCCGGTCACCGGGGCGACGCTCATTATCCGGCAGCAGCCCGTCGCTTATTCCGCCGATCGTGCGCCAGGATGGCAGCTGCGCCATCAGAGCGGCCATCGTGCCACGCGGCAGCGGCTGGCCTCTCGCGCCACCGGGAAGCGTCAGGAAGACTTCCTG
>JBKQQQ010000078.1:0-5880 GCA_052144275.1 Streptosporangiaceae bacterium | reverse complement strand
CTCGGCGTCATGCGCCGGCTCCGGCCCGACAGCTCGGTGCTGCGGCTGGCCGCCGGGCTGGCCCGCCGCCCGCGGCTGGTGGGCCGTCAGGCGTCCCGGCTCGGCAGCGAGCTCGCCCGGATCGCGGCCGGCCGGTCCGCGATCACGCCGGAAAAGGGCACAGGCTCGCGCGACCGCCGGTTCGCCGACCCGGCCTGGGCCGGCAATCCGGTCCTGCGGCGCAGCGTCCAGGCCTACCTGGCGGCGGCCCAGTCGGCCGAGGCGCTCGTGGCCGGGGCCGAACTCGGCTGGCGCGACGACACGCGGCTGAGGTTCCTGCTCGCCAACCTGATCGCCGCGGCCGCGCCGAGCAATAATCCGCTGCTCAGCCCGGTCGCCTGGAAGGCCCTCATCGACACCGGCGGCGGGAGCGCCGTCCGCGGCCTGCGGACGCTCGCCACCGACCTGGCCGCGCCGCCCCGGGTACCGTCGATGGTGGCCGCCGGCGCCTTCGAAGTGGGCCGGGACCTGGCGAATACGCCGGGCGGCGTGGTGTACGCGTGCGAGCAGTTCGAGCTCATCCAGTACCAGCCGGTGACGGACAGCGTGCACCGCTACCCGCTGCTCATCGTCCCGCCGATGATCAACAAGTACTACATCGTCGACCTAGCGCCGGGACGCAGCCTGGCCGAGTTCCTCGTCGGCCAGGGCCATCAGGTGTTCGTCGTGTCGTGGCGCAACCCGGACGCCAGGCACCGGGACTGGGGGCTGGACACCTACGGCGGCGCCATCGTCGCGGCGCTGGACGCGGTGCGCGCCATCAGCGGGGCCCCGAAGTCCAGCGTCCTGGCGCTGTGCTCGGGCGGCATCGCGGCCGCCATGGTGGCCGCGCACCTGAGCGTCACCGGCCGGCTCGGCGAACTGGCCAGCCTGTGCCTCGGCGTGGCCGTGCTCGACCAGGAGCAGGCGGGCACCGCCGGAGCGATCATCGATGAGGCGACGGCCGCCGCGGCGATGGCGGTATCCGGCGTGCGCGGCTACCTGGACGGCCGGGCCCTGGCCGAGGTGTTCGCGTGGCTGCGGCCCGACGACCTGATCTGGAACTACTGGGTCAACAACTACCTGCAGGGGCGTCCGCCGCCCGCGTTCGACATCCTGTACTGGAACGCCGACACGACCCGGCTGCCCGCCGCGCTGCACCGCGACTTCATCAAGCTGGCCCTGGCCAACGCGCTGACCGTGCCGGACGGGACGACCATGCTGGGCTCACCGGTCGACCTGTCCAAGGTGGACGTGGACGCCTACGTCATCGCCGGCGCGGCCGACCACCTGTGCCCGTGGCAGTCCTGCTACCGGACCACGCAGCTGCTCGGCGGCCAGGTCACGTTCGTCCTGTCCACCAGCGGGCACATAGCTGCCATGGTCAATCCCCCGGACAACCCGAAGGCAGCGTTCCAGACCGCCCCCTCGCCCTATCCGGCCGACCCGCAGGAGTTCCTCGCCGCGGCGCAGACGGTGACGGGCAGCTGGTGGCCCCACTATTCGTCCTGGCTGGCCGCCCGCAGCGGCGAGCAGAAGAAGAGTCCCGGCCAGGTCGGCCGGAAGGGCTACCCGATGCGGAGTGCCGCGCCTGGAACCTATGTCCACGACCACTGAAGTCCGCAACGTCACCGTCGGCGGCCGGCTGCTGCGGGTGGCGATAACACCGGGCCGGAGCGAGGCGGGCGACCCGCCCAGGCTCCCGCTGCTGCTGATCAACGGCATCGGCGCCAGGCTGGAGCTGCTCGAGCCCTTCGTGACCGCGCTCGATCCAGCCGTCGAGGTGATCAGGTTCGACCCGCCCGGCGTCGGCGGCTCGCCCCTGCCATCCAGGCCGTACCGCTTCGGCGGGCTCTGCCGGCTGATCGCGGACATGCTGACCGAGCTCGGCTACGACCGCGTCGACGTGCTCGGCATCTCCTGGGGCGGCGGCGTCGCCCAGCAGTTCGCCGCGTCCCAGCGGGCCAGGTGCCGCCGGCTCGTGCTGGTCGCGACCGCCATGGGCACGCCCATGGTGCCGGCCCGGCCCTCGGTCCTCGTGCACCTGGTGACGCCCCGGCGCTACCTGGATCCCCTACACCTGCAACGGGTCGCCGGCGACCTGTACGGCGGACTGGCGAGGATCGACTCCGCGCCGATCGTGGCGGCGATGCACGGCAGCCACCAGGCCGGCCCGTCGCGCGGCTACCTGTACCAGCTCACCGCCGCGGCGGGCTGGACCAGCCTGCCGATCCTGCCGCGGCTGCGCCAGCCGACGCTCATCCTGGCCGGGGACGACGACCCGATCATCCCGCTCGCCAACGCCCGGCTGATGCACCGGCTCATCCGGGACTCGCGGCTGCACGTCTACCACGGCGGTCACCTCGGCCTGGTCACCGACGCGGCAGAACTCGCGCCGGTCGTGGATGGTTTCCTGGCCGCGGGATAGCTCGCAGCCGAACAGGAGGACTGGCCGGCTATTCACATGGATGTGGCACTCTACCTAAAAGAGCAGGCAGAATGTCACATTCATATGAATGTTCGGGACCGGTCAGCGGGCTGACCAGCCGCCGTCGAGAACCCAGGACGAGCCGTTGGCGAAGGAGGCGGGGCCGGAGCAGAGGAAGGCCACGAGCTCGGCCACCTCGTCCGGCTCGATCAGCCGCTTGATGGCCGGCTCGGTCAGCATGATGTCGGTGATTACCCGCTCCTCGGAGATGCCGTGTACCCGGGCCTGGTCGCTGATCTGCTTCTCCACCAGGGGCGTGCGCACGTAAGCCGGGCAGATCGTGTTGGAGGTGACCCCGCGCGCGCCGCCTTCGAGCGCGATCACCTTCGACAGCCCCTCCAGGCCGTGCTTGGCCGCGACGTAGGCGGCCTTGTAGGGAGAGGCCCGCAGGCCGTGCACGGAGGAGATGTTGACGATCCGGCCGAAGCCTTGCTCGTACATGTGCGGCAGCGCCGCCTGGGCCAGCCGGAACGGGGCCTCGAGCATCACCGCGAGCAGCAGCCGGAATTTTTCTGGCGGGAACTCGTGGACCGGGGCGACATGCTGCAGGCCCGCGCAGTTCACCAGGACGTCGGCCTGGCCGGCCAGCGCCGCGGCGTCGAAATCGGCGGCCAGGTCCACCTGGCAGGCACGCCCGCCGACGCGGGCGGCGACCACCTCGGCGGCGTCGGCGTTGATGTCGGCGACCAGCACGCTGGCCCCGGCGTCGGCCAGCCGGATCGCGCAGGCCTCGCCGATACCGCTGGCCCCGCCGGTCACCACAGCCAGCCGCCCGGCCAGTTCCCCGCTCATCCGGTATCCGCCTTCCGTGATCGTGTGCCCAAGAGCGCCGGAAATGACGCCTTTCTACACATGATCATGGCGTCGCGGCCGCGGCCAGCCCGCAGCCTGCGCCATGACCTTCGGTCACCACGGCCCCGCATTCGGGACAGACCAGGTGGGCGAAGCAGGCCGCCTCGCCGCCCTCGGGCTCGGGCTCGGGGACCTGCCGCAGGAGCTGCGCCAGAACCGCGGCCTGGCTGTGCTCAACGTCTTTGGTGGCGGTGAGCAGCGTCAGGGGTCTGCCGGCCGCCGCGAGCGCGCGCAGCCGACCCAGCGCCGCCCGCTGCGTGCTCCCGGCGAGCTCCCGAAGATAACGTCGGCGGAACTCGGAGAACTTGGCCGGGTCGTGCCCGTACCAGGTCCGCAGTTCGCCGGACGGGGCGGCGTCCTTGGCCCAGTCGTCCAGCCTGATCGCGTCCTTGCGCAGGCCGCGCGGCCAGATCCGGTCGACGAGCACGCGGGCGCCGTCCGCGGCCGAAGGCTCCTCGTAGACGCGGCGGACCCGGACATCAGGCGGCGAAACCAGACTCACCCCCTGGAGTCGTCGTTACCTGCACAGTTCTACCCAGACTGTCTTACCTGCGTTTCCGAGCGACTCCACCCCCCAGCGGCTGGCCAACGCGTCCACCGCGCCCAGGCCGTGCAGCGGGGCGGGCGCCAGCGCCGCACCCGGCGCGCCGGGCAGCGGGCGCGCGTCGCGGACCGAGATCCGCACCAGGTCACCACGTACGGACAGCAGGATCGTGAACGCGGAGTGAGCGTGGACGATGGCATTGGCGGCGAGTTCGGTCACCGCCAGGGCGGCGTCATCGGCGATGTCCCCGGCGCCCCAGTCGCGCAGCGTGCCGACCGTGAAATGGCGGGCCGCCGCGGGCGCATCGCGCGCGAAGGCGAACGTCCGCACCGTGCTGCGCCCATCTGCGGGCCCGCCAGCCCCGGAAGCTCCGGCGGGCGAGAGGCCGACGACCTCCTGGTGCAGGCGGCACATCGCGGCGAAGGCGTCGAGATGGCCGTCGCGGGTCACCGAGCCGGCCGGGTAGCCGCAGAACAACGAGAAGGAATGCGCCCGGCCAAGCTCATTCCACATCGCCTCAAGCTGGATCGCGGCGTTGACGAGCCCGTCGTCCCACAGCAGCGCGACCATCTCGCCGTAGGCACGGACCGGCCGCCCACCCGTCCCGGCCTGCCTGATCAGGTCGCCGATCACACGGTCGAAGGCAACGGGGTCGAGCCGGCCTGCGGGAGCGGGGTCGAGCCGGCTGGCGGGAGCGGGGTCGAGCCGGCTGGCGGGAGCGGGGTCGAGCCGATCGGCGGGCATGAGCGCGCGCACCGTCTCGCGGGCGTCCAGGGGCAGATACGCGCCGCTGTCGGCGGCGGCCGCCAGGGCCGCGTCGCCCCCGAGTGCCTTCCTCAGCCGGGCCTCGAACTTGCGGCGATGCTCCGGGGTGGCGATGACGACCGCCACGCCGCCGTTCGCAAATGCCTCCAGCAGATAGCCGACCACCCGTTCGGCCAGTTCCTCGTCGTGACCGTAGAACTGAACGGCGTGATGACCGGCGTTCAGGTGTTCAGTCCCAGCCATCGTTTCTCCATCTGCGAGGCACCATGAGAACTCGCCGCATACCTGCCCACCAAATGGCGAGGCATACATCCCCGCTCCGATAGCCCAACCTGCCGGCCGTGAGCAAATGCTCACATGCTTGTGTGGGCCATCTTCCCGCGCGGCCCGGGGCCACCACGGGCTCAGCTGGTGAGCGTCTCGCGGTGCCGCCACGCCAGCCGCAGGACGGCCGCGCCGGCCGCCTGCACGGGCTCGCTGGTCACGACGCGGTCGATGACGTGAGCGGCGAACTCCCGCGCCGCGAGCACGCTGCCTTCGGCGTTAGACCGCGGGCTCAGGCTGAACAGCTCGTCGAATACGCCGCTGTCGATCACGGCCACGGTGAGCAGGTCGGTGGCGTAGGTCAGCGGATCGGTGCCGAGCCCCAGGCACCACACGCGGATCTGGCCGCGGTCGACCGCCTCGGCCATGTGCCGGGCGAACGGCCAGGAGTCGTAGTCGACCGGGCCGGGCCCGTAGTCTTCCGAGCGCCCGCCGAGTTCCTCGGCGAACTCCCGGATCATGCACCGCCACAGCGAGAAGTCCCGGTGCTCGCTCCA
Source organism: Streptosporangiaceae bacterium (assembly GCA_052144275.1). Lineage (GTDB taxonomy): Bacteria > Actinomycetota > Actinomycetes > Streptosporangiales > Streptosporangiaceae > Palsa-504. The sequence continues at coordinate 392 of JBKQQQ010000078.1, read as the reverse complement.
CCCGGCTTCACTCGACGGCTGGAACACGCCCACCGGGATCACCTGGTACAACCCGCCCGCGTGGCCCACTTTGGCCGGATCCCGCCAGTGCAGCAGGAACGACGCCCGCCCGGCCGCCCGGTCCAGCCGGAGCGTCAGCGTACTGATAGCCAGGTTCGCGGGGCGGCGACGCAGGTCGCACGGGTCCGCGATCAGGGCGCGCAGGCCGGCTGGGCGGCCGCCCAGCCGGGTAGCCGCGTATTCGTGCGCGGCCGCCTCACCCGTGTCGACGCCGTCGAAATAGCGGCCGCGGGTGAACGCCAGCCGGGATGCTCCCGGGGTGAGCCCGGAGAGGAGATGGGCCTCGGTCAGCCGGTAGGTGACGCGGTTCTCGAACACCGCCGGGGCGGCCA
>JBKQQQ010000077.1:0-6747 GCA_052144275.1 Streptosporangiaceae bacterium | reverse complement strand
GCAGGGCCGCGCGGCGGCTGTAAGGAGGCTGTCATCACTACCGCTGACGCGGCAGCGATGATCCGGGAGAGCCGGGCCAACGGCCCAGCCGCGCGGGACGCCTGCCTGGCGGCAGGAAGAGGATCCTCAGGCGTCCCGCGCGGACCTTGCTAGCTGGTGCTGCCTTCCGGCTGGTCCTGGTCCTGGTCCTGGTGCTGTGCGGTCAGCGCGTCGAGCCGGTCGAGCAGCTCGCAGAGCCGGTATCGGCTGACGAAGGTCTCGCCGTGCGGTTCGGGGATCAGGGCCTGCCAGGTCCCGAACTGTCCCGCTCCGATGGTCACGCCGGGGTGCGCGGCACGGAACGCGAGCAGGCGCGGGACCTGGTCGGGTTCATCGGCGGCCGGCCGGAGCGCAGGGCGGCTCACGATGATCCGCGTCCCGGGACGGTGCTGCCGGTGGCCCCGGTGACCTGGTGGGCTTGGTGCCGGTCGGCTGCGAACAGCAGCGCGCGGAGCACGACGCCGTAGTCCGGGTGGAACTGGTGGCCGATCGCGGCGACCAGTTCCTCGCTGGTGCCTCCCGGGTGCTGGCCGCGCCAGGCTGCGACGGCGGCGCGTGCCCTGGCCATTTCCTGGGGGTTGTCCTCGCGGAACCTCACGGCGTGCCTCCCATCACCCGGCCGGGCCGGGCTGCTGAGCAGGGCCGCGCGGCGCATGCGGCTGGCAGCCGCAGGCAAGCCGGGCACCCGGATGCGGTGCCCACGCGGTGGTCCCGGCCCAGGGTGCATGTCTGTTCCGGGGGCGGGTCCGGCATCCCGCAATCCAGGCACGTCCCGGTCGCGCTCCGCAGTGCGGGCGTCGTTCCCGGCCCGGTCACGGCAGGTCCCTCGGGACCGGCATCGCCTCATAGTCGGCCTGGATCCGCAACAGCAGGCCAGCCGGAAGGGGGTCGGCCAGGGGGGTGCCCTTCCCGTCCATGCGCCGCGCGGTGTACATGCCGTCCGCGACGGCGATGTGATAGGCCGTGCCCCAGTGGAACTCAAGCTCGTCCAGCGCCGCCCTGATCGCGGTCCGGCTTGCCGCCGCCCGTCCCATATGTCGTGCCTCCCAGTCGCGTGTGCCTGCGCGGATATCGCCAGTTAAGCCGTACCGGGCGTTTTGCCTTCGTCCTGCCCCTGCACGTGCACGATCGATAGTGCGGGCTGCCAAGGGTCAGTCGCTAGGCTTGATTACTGATAGGCCAGCGCCGATTACCGATGCTGGTAAGGCGGCGCTGCGAAACTGGCGCGTAACCTAGGTTGCATGGACCAGGTGACAGGAGGTCTTCCGCCAGAGTTGTGGTCTACCCCGGTTGTGGCTGCCGCTCTTGCGAGTTGCGACTTTGCGACGCTCTTGGAGGAGATCAGGCGAGCGCGCGGCTGGACACAGAGGCAACTGGCGTCGGCGGTTGGCTACTCTCAGAGTTGGGTGTCGAACGTGCTGCGCGGCCAGCAGGCACTAACCGTCGATCAGGTCCGTGAGATATCTCGCCGACTCGGGGTACCTGTTCACTTGCTCAGGTTCAGCGGCCAGGGAGGTGACGATCCGACGAAACGCCGTGACTTCGGTAAGGCCATGGCGCTCGCGCTTATCCCTCTGCCCATGCGGTCAGAGGTTGACGAGACGACCGCTCCGACCCTTACCGCCATTACCGGCGCTCAGCGTCGGCTCGATGCGACCACCCCCGCTCGTGAGCTGGCGCGGGGCGTTTCGGCTCATGTCGAGATGGCTAATCACGTTTTCTCCCGTGCCCGCAAGTCGTCATTCGCTACTGATATTGCTGCAGCCGTAAGCGAGGCAGCCGGATTCGCTGCCTGGCTGCATGCCGACATGCTCGATATCGGGACCGCGCGAACTTACTACCGGCTTGCGATTGACCGGGCACGCCTCGCGAAACGAGACCTGCTCGCGGGCTATATGCTTGGCAGCCTTGCTGCATTCGAGATCGATGGAGACGACCCCGGGCTCGGCCTCGCGCTTATCGCTGAAGCGCGACGGCAGATGGGATACGCGTCGCATCCGACCCTGCTAGCCTGGCTGGATTCCATCGAAGCACTTAGCTTCGCCGCGATGGGTAAGGGTACGGAAGCTGACCGTGCGTTGATCAGGGCCAGGAAGGCCGTCGAGAGAAGTCCAGGATCTTCCCCGGTGCCCTGGCCCCAGGGCTCCTGACATAGCGCAAAAGATCATGTAGTGGCGGGGTGTTCTTTGACGTCGTAGTGCAGGGTGAGCGTGGTGCCGGGGTAGGTGGCCGGGGTGGTGTTCAGCTGTTCGCAGAGCGCGGCCAGGGCGCGGGTGCGGCGGGGTGCGGACAGCGGGTCCAGGCGGATGTGCAGGGTGGTGCCGCTGATGGTGATGTCGCCGCTGGCGTGCAGGGCTTCGCGGATCAGGGCGTAGGCTTCGTCGCCGGCGCGGGCGTAGCAGCTGTTCAGGGCGCGGGCCAGGATGGTCTCGGTGTTGCAGGCGGCCATCCGGATGGCGTGGGTGATGAGCTTGGTCTCGGTGTCCAGCTTGACCATGTCCGGGTTGTGCCCGGCGAGCGGGATTTTCGCGGGGACGGCCCTGGCGGCTGCCTGGGCGGCGGCCAGGTCGCGGCGGGCGGCGTCGACGGGGGCGTCAAGCCTGGCCAGGGCCTGGTTGGTGATCACGACGGCGGTGCCGGGGGCGGGCTGGCGCAGTGCGTCCAGTTTGCGCTGCCGGGCCGCCTCGGCCTGGGCGAGGTCTTTCTTCGCGGTGCTGACGGCGGCGGCTGCGGTTTTCTTCGCCGGGTTCGGCACCAGCCGGGCGGGGTCTTCGGGGGTGACGGCGTAGGTGTCGAGGGCGTCGAGGGCGAAGTGGGCGCGGCCGTAGCGGAAGTAGTTCTCCTCCCGCCACCGGGAGGTCATCCGGTAGATGACGCCGGCGGCGGGCAGCGCGGCGGCGGGGCGGGTGGTCAGGATGTGCACCTGGCGGGTGTCACCGGGCTTGCGGCGGGTGACCTGCCGCAGCTGCAGCACGCGGCCTTTGTGCTCGCCGTCGCTGACGGTCAGGCTGATGGTGGTGTCGGCAAGCTCGTACTCGCGGGGGCGGCCGTCGTCGCCAGGCCAGCTGGCGGTGCTGAACGCGTCCCCGGGCAGGTCGGGGATGTCTTTGCCGGTGTCGTTCTTGCGGTAGGTCAGCAGGTCGAACCCGGCGTCGGCGATGCCGGCGAACAGGGCCGGGGACCAGCCGCCGCGGTCGAAGCACAGGACCGGCTTCGCGGCGGGCCCGGTGATGTCGCGCAGCGCGGGCAGCAGGTCGCGGATCTGGGCGGCCAGGGAGGACGACGGCTGGGCCATCACGACCAGCAGCGGGTCCCCGGCGCTGCCGGTGACCCAGGTCTCCTCCGTCGCCGGGGCGGGGAACTTCAGCCTGGTCACGTGCATCTTCTGGATGTCCCGCTTGCCGAAGTACGCCCGGGTGTGCCCGTCGGTGTAGAGGAACCCCAGGGTGCCCGGGCTGGCCGCGGCGTGGTGGCGGGCCAGCGCCAGCTGCAGGTCCGCGGCCTTCCCGGCGGCGGCGAGCCCGGCGAGCTTGCGGCGGATCGTCTTGACTTCCGGGGCCCGGTCCAGGACTGGCACCCGGCCCAGCGCGGCCGGGGGGATCCGGGTGGCGCCCTCGGCGCGGGCCTCGCGCAGCAGCGCCATGAACACCAGCACGATCAGCATGCCCTCCAGGCCGTAGAACCCGTTCCGCAGCCGGCCGTATACCTGCCGCGCGCAGGCCGGCAGCCCGGACTGCGCCAGCGGCGGCAGCGCGAGCAGCAGCCCGGCCAGCGGGTAGCGCGCGCCCGGCGTGAACGCCGGCACGGCGCCCTCGCCCAGCAGCCCGAACCGGGCCAGCGCCCGCTCCCCGTCCCTGGGCACCGGGTCCGGCAGTACCGGCAGCACCTCCGGCTCCGCGACGCCCGCGTCCGTGCCGGCGGGCCCGGTGCCCGCGCTGTCCGTGCCCGCGCTGCCGGTGTCCGTGCTGCCTGAGGTGCCTGCGGGGTCCTGGCCTGCGGGGACGCCGTCCGCGGCCGGGCGGGCCGGGCGGAGCACGCTGCGGACCGAGGATTCCGACACCCCTGCCGCGGCGGCGATCGCGGCCTTGCCGGCGCCGTGGCGGTCCAGCTCCCGGATCTGCGCGATCACCTGCGGGGTCAGCTTCGAGGCGCGCTGCGGTCCCTTGGCCGCCGGGACCAGGCCCGCGACCCCGCCGCCGGCCAGCGCCTTCGCCCACCGCCACACGCTCACCGGGATCACCCCGAACGCCTGCGCGACCTGCACCTGCGTCGCGGCGTTCAGCTGGACCAGCTGGACCGCGGCCAGCCGCCGCGCCGCCTCATCGCCTGCATCCCACGCGAACGTGGCCAGCCCGTGCACCCACACCACGCCGCCGCCGTCCGGGCCGGCGACCACGCCCACCCCCGGGGCGATCTCCGCCGCGTCGCGCGGGAGAAGCGGCAGCGGCACCTGGGTCAGCATCCGGGCCATCATCCCACCCCCGCAAGCGGCAGCAAACCTTTCATCTATTATTGCGGAAACGTGGCGCCGGAGCAACCCCAGGGGCACAGGAAAAAGGGATAAAAGACCAGATCAGCAGGCCTGCGACAACCTGTAACCGAGCCACTATGTCAGGAGCCCTGGGCTCCGGCATAAGGCAGCGGCCAGGGCGATCCCCTGCACGTTCGTCGGCAAGCACCTTCGGTTCAGTGATGACGACATCGCGCAGATCATGGCCGACGGCGCCCGGCAGCCGGTTACCCGCGGACGCGGCACGCGACGCTAGCAAACCGATCAAAGTAGCCAGGAACGGAACCGCTCCGCTTCTGACGTGGAAAGCGATCCTTCAGAGAGGGGACACGGATAGATATGGCGTATGCAGAAAAACGCGGAAAGGGTCCGCGGCCGTGGCGCGTGAAGTACAAGATCCCGGGTGGCGAGGCCAGCCAGTCGGGCTTCGAGACCAAGAAGGCCGCGCTTGCCTGGGGCCGCGACCAGGAGGCGAAGATCCGCGCTGGCACCTGGACAGACCCGTCGGCGGGCGAGATCACGGTCAGCGAGTGGATCGACCGGTGGCTGGCTATGCAGGATGTCGGCCTGAGCACCACAGAGCACCGCGGCTGGCTGCTCCGCAGGTTCATCCGCCCGTACTGGGGCGCACGGCAGCTCAGCTCGCTGACCGGCGAGGAAATCACCATCTGGGAGAACGGCATCCCCGCTACCGCCAGAGTGTCCCGCACCACGGCCAGGCATGCGCGCGGCCTGCTGCACACCATCCTCGGCGACGCGGCGGCGGCTAGGCCCCCGCTGATCCCGTTCAACCCGGCCGTCCGGCCACGCAACCGAGGGCGCAAGACAGGCCGCAGGCTCGACCGCGCCCCTCAGCGCGCGTGGGCCACGCCCCTGGAAGTACTGCTCACGGCCGAGCGGGCCGCGCTACTGACCGGCCGCGACGATGAGTTCACCCTGCTCGTCACGATCGGCTACACCGGGATGCGATGGGCCGAGACGACCGGCCTGGAACGCGACCTCCTCGTGCCGACGCTGATAAATGTTGAGTGGCAGCTCTACGAGATCAAGGGACGTTTCTACCGGCTCCCCCCGAAGGACGACTCCTACCGCAGCACGAACTGGGACCCGTTCGTGCCCGTCGACATCCCCGACTTCCTCGCCGCGCTGCTCGCTGCCCAGGTCGACAAGCACGCACAGCGGCGCTGTGCCTGCTTCCGCGACCACGACGGAACCGGCCACTACCTGTTCTACAGCCCTGAGGGCGGTCATTACCGCCGCAGCAACTTCGCCCGGCGAGTCTTCCGCCCCGCCTGCGACGGACATTACCCGCCAGCCAAGGGCAGGCCCGGCAACCTGGTGGTCACGGACGCGACGGCGTGGCCGGGCAAGCCGGTCGCGTCGTGGCCGCCGGCGATGCCCGGACGGCCGTTCACTCCCCCGGCCGGGCGGGGCACCCAACGGCTGGTAAGCACGGACGGCATCGGGAACTGCCCATCGTGCGGGCGCTCAGTCAAGCTGCGCCTCGACGGCACGGTCATCGCCCATAAGACCGGTAGCGAGCACTGTCCCGGTGGCGGAAAGCCGCCGGCCGACGATGTTCCCCTTGCCTGCTGGCTGCCGGTCAAGGAGAGGCTGACGCCCCACGGCCTGCGGCACAGCCACAGGACGTGGATGGCCGAGGATGGCATCCCCGAGATCCTGGCCGAGCAGCGGCTCGGCCACGACGTGCCCGGGATGCGCGGCCTGTACACCCACGTGACACAGGCGATGCGGGAGGACCTGACCGCAGCCCTCCAGGCCCGCTGGGAGACATCTCTGCGGGACCGCGCCGCCCTCAACCCGCACTCCCCCGTCCCGCTCCTCGACAACCTGCTCGCGCCGTACCGCGCCGCCCGGCACGACACGGCGGGCCATCGCGCGCCCCAGCTCGCCCGCGCCGGATCGGAGGGCACGGGCAAGCCCAGCCGGACCTCCCAAATTTCTCCCAACATGACGACAGCCCCTATCCGAAGCGTAGGATGAGGACTGTCCGGTGAGCCTCTGACCTGGCCCTGGACCTGGTGGGCGCAACTGGGTTCGAACCAGTGACCCCTCGCTTGTAAGGCGAGTGCTCTACCACTGAGCTATGCGCCCGCGCCTGCCGTGCAGGCAACGTGGCCTAGCGTACCGGGTTAGGGACTGCCAGGGAGATGGGGCGATGCCAGCCGGGCGACGGC
>JBKQQQ010000076.1:0-3355 GCA_052144275.1 Streptosporangiaceae bacterium | reverse complement strand
CCAGGCTAGCCACGTCCGCTTGCTTGTCCCGGCCGGCCACCGCGTCCAGCCAGGTGCTGGCCTCCCCCAGGGCCGCGTTGCGCGGGACCGGCATGGACAGCTCGACCACGCCGTCGTCGTACTTGCGGCGTACCGCCAGCCCTGCGTCGCTGAGTACCCGCAACACCGTGTAGTTGTCCGGCAGCACGTCGGCCACCAGGACCTTCACGCCGCGGGCGCGGGCCAGCGAAACCAGGTGCTCAAGCAGCAAGGTGGCGATGCCGTGCCGGTGCATGTCGTCGGCCACCGCCAGCGCGAGTTCCGCGGCCGCCGGGTCGGCGGTGAGCTCATAGCTGGCGACCCCCACGACCTTGTCACCCAGCAGGCCGAGCAACGCCACCAGCCCCGGACCGCCCGCCAGGCACACCCGCCGGGCCTCTCGCTCAGCCGATACCTGGCTGGCGCTGAAGAAACGGAAGTACAGATTGTCCGGCGACATGGCCTCGTGCAACTGCCTGACCGGCTCGTAATCCTCCGGGCCCGCCGCCCGGATGGTCAGGGTGGCGCCGTCGGCCAGCAGCGCGTAGGACTGCCCGGCCCCCGTAAGCGTGGCCAACTGATCACCTTCCACACGATCGGCGGCTGACGCAGGCAATGCGGTCAATGGCCGACGTCTGGGGAGCCGTCGGCCGGCCGGCCGCTCGCGGGCGCGTGCACGGCTCGCGACCGCGCCTCCACCGCCTCTTTCAGCCAGTTCGACTGCTCGGCATCGAGCCGCGGCAGGCTGTAGAGCAGCTCCGCGGTCTGGGTTTCAAGAAGCCGTATCGCAGCCAAGGTTCGTTCGGCGTGTCCGTACGCCACGACCCACCTCCTGCAGCACCACTAGCTCTACTCAGGCCAGCTTTTGCGGGTGTGGCGGATGCTGCGTAGTGGCTTTAGTCCTCCGGTTTCGCCCAACGTCCTTATCTGGGGCGGAAGTCCCTGAACGGGCTACACGTCGACCGTGACGCTGATCTGATCCAGCTGTGCCTGGAGCTGCTCGTCGCTCAGCGCGGCGGCACCAGGCATCATCAGGTCGTCCAGCGCGCTGGCCCCTTACAGGTGCAGGTGTGCCCGCTCGTGGGTCATTCTCTCGACCTCGGAGGCCGCGGCGTGCAGCAGCTTGTGTGCCAGGTCCGAAAGGGCGCGGGCCACGGCAATCTCCGCACCGATCTTCACGACTTCGTGATCGGCGGGGTTGAGCTGGGCCCGGCCACGACCTGTCCGCTGCACGTCACCATCAAGCACAAGACGCGCCTCAGCGTTCGTCTCACCATCGGTCTCGCTGACCGACAGCTGCACCGACCAGCGATCACTCATGTTCATGACAAGCACCTCCGCAAGAGGGGAGCAACGCCCTCACGGCCAGGTTCGCGGCGGCGCGGCAGGGGCCGTAGAGCCCTCCTTCCCAACCGCGAGTGACCTTTGTCATCCAGGATCTGCGCGTCACAGGCGCATCCGCGCGGTCGCCTGCAGGAGGCAATCTTCTCTGCTACGCGGGACGTTGTGCCCTGCCGTGGGACACTCGCCGGGGGGACATTCATCAGTAGGAAACGACGCCCGGTTCGGTCACCGACGCCGTCCGCACCGTGCGTCCTGCCCGGTCGGCCTTGTCCACCCTCCTGCCGGTCCTTGCCCCAGAGGTCACAGCCGCTAGCCGACACGGGGCGTACGCCTGCCGTGCCGCCGGGTGGGGCAGGAAGGAGCCGGTATGGGCACGTTGACGAACGGGCATCACCGGTGGCCGCCGGGCCTGGTCACGCTGCGCGGGTACCAGCGGCCGTGGTTGCGCGGGGACCTGATAGCCGGCGTCACCGTGGCGGCGTACCTGGTCCCCCAGGTCATGGCCTATGCGGGCGTGGCCGGCTTGCCGCCGGTGACCGGCCTGTGGGCAGCCCTGCCGGCGTTGGCCTGCTACGCGGTGCTCGGCTCGTCACGGCTGGTGTCGCTGGGGCCGGAGTCAACGACCGCGCTGATGACCGCAGTGGCCATCGGGCCGCTGGCGGCGGGCAACCCCACGCGCTATGCGGCGCTGGCCGCGATGCTCGCGCTGCTGGTCGGCTTGCTGGCCGTGGTGGCCTGGCTCGCCCGGCTGGGTTTCATCGCTGACCTGCTGTCGCGGCCGGTGCTTGTGGGCTACCTGGCCGGCGTGGCGCTCATCATGATGGCCGGGCAACTCGGCCGGCTCACCGGCGTGCCCGTCACCGGGGAAAGCTTCATCGCCCAGGTGATCTCCTTCGCCGGCCGGATGGCGCAGGTGAATCCGGGTGACGTCGTGATCGCCGCGGCGGTGCTTGTGTTCCTGTTCGCCGCGCAGCACCGGTGGCCGCGGCTTCCCGGGCCGCTGGCCGCCGTGCTGCTGAGCACCGCCGTCTGCGCGATCTTCGGCCTGGGGCAGCACGGCGTGGCGCTGGTCGGGCATATCCCCGCGGGCCTGCCGACGCCAGGGCTGCCCAAGGTGCACCTGGGTGACGTGCGGGAGCTGATACTGCCCGCGCTGGGCGTGCTCCTGGTGGCCTTCAGCGACGACGTGCTGACCGCGCGGGCATTCGAGCGCGGCGGCGAGGTCATCGACGCGAACGCCGAGCTCCTGGCCCTCGGCGTGTCGAACGCCGGAGCCGGCCTGCTGCACGGCTTCCCGATCAGCAGCAGCGGAAGCAGGACCGCCATCGGGCTGGCCGCCGGGGCGCGCACCCAGGCGTATTCGCTGACCGCACTGGCCTCGATCCTGGGCGTCCTGCTGTTCGCGCGCCCGGTGCTGGCCTCATTCCCGGAGGCCGCGCTGGGCGCCATCGTCGTCTACGCCGCGGTGCGGCTGATCGATGTCCAGGCGTTCCGGCGGCTGGCCGCCTTCCGCCGCAACGAGTTCGTGCTGGCGCTCGCGGCCTGCGCGGGCGTCCTGGTCTTCGACATCCTGTACGGGGTGGTGGCGGCGGTGGGCCTGTCGGTCGCGGAACTGCTGTGGCGGGTAGGCCGCCCGCACGACGCCATCCAGGGCCTGGTGCCCGGATTGGCCGGAATGCACGACGTAGACGACTACCCGCAGGCGGAGACGGTCCCGGGACTGGTGGTGTACCGGTATGACGCGCCGCTGTTCTTCGCCAACGCCCAGGACTTCCGCCGCCGTGCCCTCGCCGCCGCCGGCCAGGGCCCCGGGCGGGCCCGCTGGTTCGTCCTGAACACCGAAGCCAACGTCGAGGTCGACTTCACCGCGCTGGAAGCCGTCGAGGCCGTCCGCGCCGAACTCAGCCGCCGCGGCACCATCTTCGCCCTCGCCCGGGTGAAGCAGGACCTCCTCGATGACCTCGAGGCTTTCGGCCTCGCCGGGAAGGTCGGC
>JBKQQQ010000075.1:0-10391 GCA_052144275.1 Streptosporangiaceae bacterium | reverse complement strand
CGTCGCGGAATTGAAAATGACTTTCGTCCACTGCGGGCCCCTGGCGTCCTCGAGTGCATGGGTGCGCAGCCCGCCTTCGGAGAGCAGCCGGGCCAGGTGCGCGATCTCGCCCATGGGCGCCGGCTGGTGCTCGAACGGCCCGAACCATGAGTCCCCCCGTGCGTCGTAGCGCACGACGCCGGGCGCCATGACCGCGCCGGCCGTGACGATGCTCCCGCGGATGACGCGTGGCACGAGTTCGGCGATGACCTCTTCGTTCCCGAGCCCGTTCTGGACGCTGACGACGGCGGCGTTCGCCAGGGCTGCCCGCGCGCCCTCGATGGCCGCCCGGGTGTGCAGCGCCTTGGTGGCGACGAGGCCGAAGTCGCAGGCCGGAAGGTCACGGCCGTCGGTTCTCGCGTGGACCTGGGCGACGAAGTCCGCCAGTCCGGTGACCCGCAGTCCCCGCGACTCTATGGCGTCCACGTGCTCGGCCCAGCGGTCCACGGCCCACACCTCGACGCCGGGAACGCGCGCGAGGTGCGCGGCGTACAGGCTCCCGATCGCGCCGCAGCCGACGACGGCGATGCGGACCTGACCGGCGTCGCCGCCGGTCATGATGAGGCCAAGGCGCTTCGTGCGATGTCCTCGCAGACGGAAGGGCCGGCGCCGCCGACGCCGAGGCCGGCCACCACGCATCCGGCGTCGCGCACCGGCAGGCCACCGGGGACGTTCAGCACCGGCGGCACCACCAGCGCCGCGACGGCATCAGCCGGGCCGAATCGGGAGCCGAGATCACCGCTGTCGCAGTCGAAGAGCGCGGCGGCGCCCGCTACGGCCTGCGCGACGGCCACCCCGCCGGCCGGGGCGCCGTCCATCAGGTCCTGTTGAATCGGGTCACCGCCGCGGTCCACGACGGCTACCGCCACCCGGACACCGCGGCGCGACGCCGCGTCCATGGCTGCGTCGCAGAGCGCCTTCGCCCAGTCGAGCTGGGCCTGCCGGCTCGCCGGCGGCGCGGGCGCCGTGCCGAGGCTGTCGGCCGGGTCGACGACCAGATCGCCGAAGCGCTGTTCCCATCGCTTCTGGTCGTCCCCGTGCTGCCCGGCGTACGGAATTCCGAGGGCGTAGGCGATCAGCAGGTCCTCAGGGTTGGCCGGCCTGCCGTCCGCGCTCAGGACGCGGGGGTCGGCATCGGCCGGGAAGAACGGGCTCACGGTCGCGCCCGAGGCCGCGATGCCGGCCACGACCACGCCGCCGGCGCTGATTGGCATCCCGCCCGCGCCGGGAAACAACGCCTCCGGGGACGCCTGGGCGAACCCGGAGGCGACCGGCGGGGCGATCGTCGTCATCCGGTGCAGGTGCTCTGAGCTCGGGATCTGCTGTGTCGCGGAGATCCAGGCCTTCGATCGGGCCCGGGTCATTCCGCCCGGCCCCCCGGCGTCCATCCGTGACGCCGTGAGCAGCGTCCCGGTCGCCCCCACCACGGCGACCGCCCCGCGCAGTCCGAGCTGCTCGGCCTTGTCCACGGCGCGCTGCACCAGCGTCCGGGCCTCGGCCAGGCCCAGATCGCGCGGATGCGGCCCAGCCGTGCTCAAGCTCTGCTCCCCGCTCGCCTCCGGGGCGCCTTTGGGCGCCCCTGCGGCTCGCTCATGCTCCCACCATGTTGTAGCCGCCGTCCGCGACCATGTAGCCGCCGGTCATGTGCGAGGCGTCGTCGGTCCCGAGGAACAGGGCCGTGCCCGCGAGCTCGGCGGGCCCCGGGATGCGCCTCATCGGCGTGAGCGATCGCAGCTGGTCTCCCCGGCCGGACTGCCAGTCCCGGCGTCCGAGGGTTGCCTCGGTCTCGATGAACCCAGGGGCGAAGACGTTGACCCGGACCGTCGGCGCGAACGCGTGCGCGTACGACTTCGTCAGGCCCAGGATGCCGTACTTGGCCGCGGCGTACTGCGGCGCCCTCGCGCTGCCACGGACGATGACGGTCGATCCGATGTTCACGATGCTGCCGTGACCCTGATCCAGCATCCGCGCGCCGAACTCGTGGACGCAGAGCATCGTGCCCTTGATGTCGACGCCGAGGACGTGGTCGATCGACTCCTCGGTGATGTCGCGCCATGACATCTGCTCGCGGGCGACGTCGCCGACGTTGTTCACCAGGACGTCGACGCCGTCCAGCCGTTCGAAGGCGGCGCCGGCCATGGCCTTGATCTGTTCCCAGTCGACGATGTCGGCCTGGAGCAACACCGGAGTGCTGCCCTCCGCCGCCACCCGGTCGGCCGTCCGCTTGGCCCCTTCCACGGAGCTGCGGTAGTGGACGCCGACGGCGCGGGCTCCCTCCTGAGCGGCGCGTACGGCGATCTCGGCGCCGAAGCCGGTGCCGGCGCCAGTGACGACAACCGACCGGCCCTCGAAGCGGCGCGGTACGGGAACGGGTGCGAGAGGCACGGGATGTCCTTCCGGAATGGGTAGTTGGATATGGCGGTCAGACCAGTACGCGGCCGCCGTCGACGTACAGGACCTGACCGGTGATGAAGCGGGCCCGGTCCGACGCCAGGAACGTGACCGCGTCGGCCACCTCCTCGGGTCGGCCGAGCCGCTCCGCCGGGACGAGCGATTCCAGGCTCTCCCGGTGGTTGTCCCTGTCGAGGTAGTCCTTGGTCAGGTCGGTCTCGATGTAGCCAGGCGCGACGGCGTTGACGGTGACATCGTGCCGGGCCCACTCGCGCGCCATGACCCGGAGCATCTGGTTCATCCCGCCCTTGGTGGCCGCGTACGGCGCGTGGTGCGGGTGGGCGAGCAGTCCGGAGACCGACGACACGAAGACCATCCGGCCGTACCGTTCCTGCACCATCAGCCGCCCGACGGCCTGGCCGAGCCAGTACGCCGACGACAGGTTCAGGCTGAGGGTCTCCTGCCAGTCGGCGTCCTCCAGGTCGAGGACCGGCTTGCGCACGTTGCGACCGACTGCGTGCAGGAAGATCTGCGGCGTTCCCACCATCGCGACGGCCTCACGGACGGCGGCGCGACAGGCCTCCGCCGTCCGCAGGTCGGCGACCAGTGGCTTGATCTCGTCGCCGGCCTCCTTCGCGGCTCGCACGACCACGTCGAGGTTCTCCTCGTTCACGTCGGTGAGCGCGACGCGCGCACCCTGAGCGGCCAGGCTCAGCGCGCTGGCTCCGCCGAGCCCGCCGGCTCCGAAGACCAAGGTCGGCCGTCGGTCGAGGCTGAGCCAGTCCTGCATGGGGTCTACCTTTCACGCCATTATTCTCGTATTATGAAAGTCGCTTTCTAAATACCGTAGCCGACCCGCGACGCGGCTGTCCAGGGTCGGCCTATGCCGCCGTAGGCTGATGGCGATTCTCGTCGTCACCGAGGAGGAAGGCCATCCATGCCCCGCCGCACCGCCAGCTCCTCATCCGCGGCGCTCCGCTCCGCCTCCGCGGGCCCGGAGTCCTCAGAACGCCCGGAATCCTCAGAACGCCCGGAGTCCCCGGAACGCCCGGAGTACCGCGTGGAGGCCCTCGCCAAGGGCCTGCGAATCCTCTCGTTGTTCAACGAGCAGCGTCCGTCCTGGCGCGTCAGCGACCTCGCCACCGCGGCGGGTCTGCCGATGCCGACCGTCTACCGGGTCGTGATGACGCTGGCGTCCGAGGGCTACCTCGACCACCTGCCCAACGGCGACTACCGGCCGGGCGCGCGCACGCTGACGCTCGGCACGGCCGCGCTGCGGAGCCTCGATTTCGTCGCCATCGCAACACCCAAGCTGCAGGAACTGGGTGAGCGCACGGGGGAGACGGTGAACCTGGCCGTGCTCACCGGCGACCGCGTCCTCTACCTCGTCCGCCTGCGCAACGCCGACCTGGTGACCGCGAACATCCAGGTGGGCTCCACGCTGCCCGCCGTGCATACCTCGATCGGCAAGCTGCTGCTCGCCTATCTTGGCGACGCCGACCTCCAGGCACGCGTCACGGACGCCTCGTTCTCCGCCAACTCCGGGCCCAACGCGAAAGTCTCGCTCGCCGAGCTGCGCGAGGAGCTTCGCACGATACGCGAACAGGGCTGGTCCATGCAGGACGAAGAGCTGGCCTACGGGCTCCGATCGGTCGCCGCCCCGATCACCGCTCCGGACGGCCGCGTGCTCGCGGGCGTCAACCTGGCCGTCCAGGCCCAGGACTGGTCCACCCAGCGGATCATCCGCGAGCTCAGGCCCGCCGTGCTGAAGACCTGCGCGGAGATCTCCGCATTGCTGTCCGACACCAGCGCCGGCTCACTGTGACATCGGGCGCGCGCATCCCCAAGCTCGAGCCTTCGTCGCTCGATGACGAGCAGCGTTCGCTCTACGACGCGATCGCCGGAGGGCGCCGCGCCCAGGGGCCGCAGCTATTCCAGCTGACCGACGCCGACGGACGCCTCGAGGGCCCGTTCAATGCCTTCCTGCTGCAGCCGCGGCTGGGATCGGTGCTGCAGGCGGTCGGCTCCTCGGTGCGCTACGACACCGGCCTCGACGACCGCTGCCGGGAGATCGCGATCCTCGTCGTCGCGGCGCACTGGCGGTCTGACTTCGAGTGGTACGCCCACGAGGCGGTCGGCCGCTCGGCCGGGCTGGGCGACGCCGAGCTGGCTGCCGTGCGTGACGGCCGCCATGACGAGCTGACCGGACGCGAGGCAGTGGTCGCGCGCGCGGTCGCTGCTCTCGCGGCGCGGGGCGACCTCGACGATGCCGAGTACCGCGAGGCGGTCGGCCAGGTCGGCGCGGCAGGCCTGTTCGAGCTGCTCACCCTCGTCGGCTACTACGCCACGCTCGCGCTCCAACTCCGCGTCTTCCGCGTTCCGGCACCCGACGGCAGCGCCCAGCTCTCTTAACACCGCCCCCTTGACACCACGCCCGACGCCGTCCGATGATATGCGAAAGCTACTTTCGTAGAATGAGAGTGAGTCGCCGCGATGAAGCTGGTCACGTTCGACGCCGGTCGGGTGGGTCGCCTGGAGGGCGATGGCGAGGACGGCGTCGTCGTCGAGCTCGACTGCGCCTCGACCCGCGAGTGGTTCGAGCGGGGCGGCCAGGTTGGCGAGACGGGGGAGCGCCTCCCGCTGGCCGACGTCCGGCTGCGGGCGCCGATCGTGCCGAAGAAGTTCTTCCACACGGCCGGGAACTTCGCCGACCACCACGAGGAGCTGCAGGCGGTCGACTGGTCGCACCCGGTGCACAAGGGGATCGTGTTCTTCCAGAACGTTGACGCGATCATCGGCCCGGATGACGCCATCGTGTATCCCGAAGGGCTGACCAAGGAGCTCGACTACGAGCTCGAGCTCGCCATCATCATCGGCCGCAGCGGCAAGTTCTTCGGGCCCGAACAGGCCGAGGACTACATCGCCGGCTACACGATCTTCAACGACATCACGGCCCGCGACATCCAGCGCCGGGAGATGCAGTCCGGCGTGTTCTCCTTTTCCAAGGCGATCGACACCTTCTGCCCGATCGGCCCCTGGATCGTGACCAACGACGACGTGCCCGACGCCCAGGCGCTGGCGATGGAACTGCGGGTCAACGGCCAGGTCCGCCAGCGCGGCAACACCGCCAAGATGCTCATCTCCATCCCTCATCTCGTCGCGTACCACTCGGCGCAGGGCTACTCGGCCGGCGACATCCTCACCACCGGCACGATCTCGGGCGTAGCCGCGGTACAGCCCAACCCGTTCGAGTTCTACCTGCAGCCCGGTGACAACATCGAGGCGGAGATCGAGGGCATCGGCGTGCTCCGCAACCACGTCGTGCCGTGGAGCGCGGCCCACGACACCCCGCCGTACTCGACCGACCTCTACTCCTCGACGGGCTGACCTGTCCCGGTGACCTGATCTTCACCGGGACGAGGGGAAGGAGATCCCTTGACTAGCAAGCCGCTGCACGTTCTCATCGCCGGCGGTGGCCTCAGCGGCCTGGCCCTGGCCCAGGGGCTGATCAAGGACGGGCACACCTGCGAGCTCTTCGAGCGCGACGCCGACGACAGCCGCAAGATCGGCTACTACCTCCACATGAACGCCGACGGCGGCGAGGCGCTCCGGCGCTGCCTGCCGGCGGACCTGTTCGAGCTGTACGCCGAGACCTCGCGCCGGACGTATGACCGGCGGGAGTCGGTCGTCCTGGATGACCAGCTCAACGAGCTGAGCTCGCAGCCGCACCTGGGCCCGCCGAACGAAGGGATGAGGCCGCACACCGGTGTCCACCGCCGGACGCTGCGCTCGATCCTCCGGGCCCGGCTGGGCGAGGTGTTCCACCCCGGCCACGCCGTCGCCGGATACAAGGAGACGCCGGACGGCGTGTCGGCGACACTCGCCGACGGCAGCACGGCCGAGGGTGACGTGCTCGTGGGCGCCGACGGCATCCGCTCAGCGGTCCGCAGGCAACGGCTCCCCGGCACCACGGTCATCGACACCGGCGTCCGCGGGCTTGGCGTCTTCGGCCGTACGCCCCTGACCCCCGAACTGGCCGGCCAGTTGCCGCCGCACCTGTTCGAGGGCGTGATCATCGCCGCGGACCGCAAGGGCTCGCGGCTGCTGATCTCGGTCTACCGCCCCCGGCAGCGCCCGGGCGACGCGGCGGCGGCGATCGCCCCCGACGTGACGCTCGAGCCGGTCGACGACTACGTCATGATCAGCTGCAGCGTGGCGCCAGGGACGGTGATCCCGCCGGCGGCCGAGTGGACGGCTGGCACGCCGGCCATGCTCCGTGACGCGATGCTCGCCGCGATCGAGGGCTGGCACCCCGCCGCGCGAGCCCTGGTCGCGGGCGTCGACCTCGACTCGATCTTCGTGATCCCGTTCGGGTTCCTCGAGCCCGCGCCGCCCTGGGAGCCCTCGCGGGTCACGCTCGTCGGTGACGCCGCCCACGCGATGCTCCCGACGCTCGGCCTGGGCGCGAACCTCGCGCTGCGCGATGCCGCGCACCTGCTCGACCGGCTCTCCGCCGCCGCCCGCGGAGAGGTCGGCATCGTCCCGGCCATCGGGGCCTACGAGCAGCAGATGCGCGATTACGTGTACCCGTTCATGCGGATGACCATGGACCACGACCGGCAGTTCGGCGGCGGCGCCCTCGAAGGCCGCGACCAGCGCGGCGCCGCGCCTGAGGGCACTGAGCAGCGCGGCGACGCGCCCGTCGGCTGACGGCCGCCGATGCAGCGCCTGCACCACGTCGGCTACTGGGTCGATGACCTCGGTTCCGCGCTGACGCGGTGGAGCCAGGACCTCGGCGTCGGCCCGTTCCAGGTCATCGAGCACGTGCCGTTCGAGGAGTTCGTCCTGCTCGTCGACGGCCAGCGGGACGACGACGTCGTATTCGACCACTCGGCCGCCTTCGCCGCGTGGGGACCGGTCGTCGTGGAACTCGGCCAGGTCCACGCGATCGACGACCGGCTCGCGGCCGCGTACGGCATCGCCCCCGCGGCGTACCGCGTCGCCCCGGGCGCGGTCAGCCACGTCTCGTGGGTGGTGCCCGACGTCGAGCAGGAAAGCGCTCGGCTCGCCCGGCTGGGGTGCCGGCCGATCAACACGGCGCGGTCGGGCCCGATCTCGGTCGCCTGGCACGACGGCGGGCCGCTGTTCCCGCACCCGATCGAGCTGCACCAGCACAACGACGTCATCGCCGGCATGCACGACCGCCTGGCCGCGCTGCGCGCCGCCGACGACCGCCTGCGCGCAGCCGACGACCGCTGACAGCCTTCGGGTGCCAGACGAACCAGGGCCGTTCGGTCCAAAAGATCTTCGTAGATAACTAGGGGAACCATGGCATCGACCACTATCCCGGGCTTCGGCGGCACGGTGATCCGCCCGTGCGAGGCCGGCTACGACGCCGCCCGCGCGATCTGGAACGCCATGCACGACCGCCGGCCGGCGCTGATCGCGCGGCCGCGGTCGGCGCCGGACGTGGCCGCGGCCATCCGCCACGCGCGCGCCGAGGGCCTGCTGATCGCCGTCCGGGGCGGCGGGCACTCGATGCCCGGGCACAGCGTCTGCGACGACGGCATCGTCATCGACTTGCGCGAGCTTAACCAGGTCCGGGTCGACCCGCGAGCGCAAACAGCCATAATCGGCGGCGGCACGTTGCTCGGCGAAGTCGACCGCGCCACTCAGGAGCACGGCCTGGTGCTGCCGGCCGGCGTCGTCTCGCACACCGGCGCGGGCGGCCTCACGCTCGGCGGCGGCGTCGGCCGCCTGATGCGCCGCTACGGCCTGACCATCGACAGCCTGCTGTCCGCGCAGGTCGTCACCGCCGACGGCGAGATCCTGCGGGCGTCAGCGGACGAGCATACCGAACTGTTCTGGGCGTTGCGCGGCGGCGGCGGCAACTTCGGCATCGTCACCGAGTTCGAGTTCGCGCTGCACGAGCTGTCGGAGCTCGTCATCCTGGCCACCTTCCACCCGCTCGAGGAGGCGCGCCAGGTGATCGAGCGCGGCCGGCGCGAGATGGCGGACCCCGCGGCCCGCGACGAACTGCTGTGGACGAGCTTCCTGCGGCGCGCCAGCGACGTGCCGTGGATGACGCCGGAGTTCGTCGGCCGGCACGGCATCATGTCGCTGGTCGAGTGGTCGGGCGACCCCGAGGAGGGCCGGGCCGTGCTGGCCAGGATCCGGGCGGAGCTGCAGCCGGCGGTGAGCGACCTGTCGGTCGTGCCCTTCTTGTTCATGCAGACGATCACCGACGACCTCTTCGCCCATGGCCTGCGCACCTACATCAAGGCCGGCTTCGCCGACGACCTGCCCGACGGGCTCATCGACGCGCTGCTCGACCGCGCGGCATCGATCCAGTCGCCGATCTCGCAGGTGGAGTTGCTGGCGCTGGGCGGCGCGATCGCCCGGGTGGACTCAAGCGCGACGGCGTTCCCGTTCCGCCAGGCGCGCTGGCTGATCAACATCCCGGCCACCTGGCGTGCCGCCGCCGATGACGAGCGCGAGATCGCCTGGGCGCGCGCGACCTACGCCGCGGTCAAGCCGTTCCTGACCGAAGGCAACTACGTCAACTTCATGGGCGATGACGAGGACGAGGGGGCCGCCGGCGCCTACGGCCGCACGATCGAGCGCCTGGCGCGCATCAAGGCGGTCTACGACCCGGACAACGTCTTCCAGCTCAACCAGAACATCAAGCCGGCGGTGAGCGCCCCATGAGCGCCGGGGCGATCAGCGCCGCGGCCGAGGTCCAGCGCCGCCTGTGGGGCACCGACCCTCGTGCCTGGGCGGACCTGGCCGAGGCGCACAACCAGCCGCTGTTCGAGGCGGTGCTCGACGCCGCGGGCGTCGGCCCGGGCACTGGCGTGCTCGACGTGGGCTGCGGCTCCGGCCTCACCCTCGTCCTGGCCGCCCAGCGCGGCGCGACGCCAACCGGCCTGGACATCAGCCCGGGCCTGCTGGGCATAGCCCGCGACCGGCTCCCCGGCGCCGACCTGCGCGACGGCGACATGGAGTCCCTGCCGTTCGGCGACGCCGCGTTCGACGCGGTGGTCGGCGTCAACGCGTTCCAGTTCGCCGGCGGCCCGCGGCGGGCGCTGGGCGAAGCGGCCCGCGTCGTCCGGCCTGGCGGCCGTGTGGTGGCCAGCCTTTTCGCGGCGCCCGAGCGCTCCCAGGGCACGGTCGTGCACGAGGCCATGAGCGCGCTCATCCCGCCCGGGCAGGCGGACGACCACGCTCCCTACGCCCTGTCGGCGCCCGGCAACCTGGAGGCTGCCCTGGCCGACGCTGGCCTGCGCATAGGTGATAGCGGCGAGGTGGTGTGCTACTGGCGCTACGCCTCGATGGACGACGCCGTCCGCGCCCTCCTGTGCTCCGCGGGCGGCGCCCGCGCCATCCAGGCCGCGGGGGAGCAGGCGGTCCGCGACGTCCTGCAGCGCCCCCTCACGCAGTTCCAGGACCCGCAGACCCGCGTGGTCACCATGCGGAACACGTTCCGCTGGGTCGCCGCCTGCCGGTGACCCCCGCGACCCCTCAGGGACCGCCGACCGCGTTGGCGCGCGATCGCCGAGTAGACGGCCGCGCTCGGCTTGGGCCGGCGGGCGAACGTCCGGCAAAATTATCAAAGACTTTGGCCCGAACGGGGTGGGCGCGTGCCTCCCCGCCACGACAGCCCCACCCCGGGGGACCCGTCGGCGTGCATCTGCCTGGAGTCTGACTTAGAGTTCCCACGGAGCAGGGAGTCCGGGGAGAAACGGAGACAGCGATGAGCGCGCAGACGGAGCAGGAGAGCTTCAGCTTCCAGGCGGAAGTGGTCCAGATCCTGGACCTGATGGTCCATTCGCTCTACAGCAACAAGGAGATCTTCCTGCGCGAGCTGATCTCGAACGCCTCGGACGCGATCGACCGGCTCCGCCTGGAATTGCTCTCCCAGTCCGAACTCCCCGACGCCGACGGCCCACTGCAGATCCGGG
>JBKQQQ010000074.1:0-3951 GCA_052144275.1 Streptosporangiaceae bacterium | reverse complement strand
CAACCAGGGTCTCAGCCCGCACCGAACCGCGCCATAGGGCGCCAATACTTTGCGGCGGCATACCGCCTGCCGGGCCGGACCGGGATGGGCGACGAGGCCGGGCCCTCTGGTGTCTGAGATTGTGCCTTGCGAGTGTCGAGCGGGTGCGCTTCCGGGCGGTAGCGGAAGCGCACCCTGGCACCCGCTTCGGCCCTGGATGGACGGTGACACCGCCCGGCTATGCGTGCCCACCGCGCTGGCGGGGCTGCTGGACGAGCTCCGTGCCAGCGGCCCAGGCACCGTCGCTCGGACCCGCCGGCCGGTGAGGCGGGCCCGAGCCCTGGCGGGCCTGGCTGACTTCGCGGCGCGGCCGGTTCATGTTCATGGACTAGGCGGTAAACGCCACGTCCCGCCGGTCTTGCTAGCGCCTACCGCGAGAGAACACCCCGTGTTGCGACTGCTGTGTTGATATATGTCAGGAGGGACAGTGATAAATGAGTGCGCCAGGAGTTACTGACCGGCCGGAGCCCGCGAACGGGCTCTGGCAACCAGTCAGTCTTAGCGGAATAAACGTATTGCGTCTGGCGGTAATCACACGACCAGCCTCCTGCGGATTGGGCAAATCGGCGCAGGCCGCTAGTCGTGCGCGAGGTCAGCTCATCCCCAAAGGTGAGTGTTGGCAGTCGCGGTAGGGGCCGCTGCCACCACCTGGACGGTGGCCGCCGGCGCCGTTGCGGCTACCACCGAGGCAGCAGCCATTGACCCAGCCGAGCTAAGTGCTAGGATAGCCGGAATGATGATGGTTCGCCTTATGGACATGATTCCTCCATCGCGTCTGCAGAGGTCAGCGGCCTGCTACATGACTTCTACGGCACGCGCGGCACATCTGAACTACCCGGCGTAATAGTCGCCTTTCGACTGTTACATAACCTAGCGTAAATCGATGGATACGCATTTTTCAAATACTAAATATTGCATTATGCTTTTTTCGCAATATGCATTGTTCCCGGGCGAGGAAATGTTAATAACAAATGCAGCGCAAGACTCTGTGCAATTTTCATTGCATGGCGTGGAGGCGGCACGACGGCACTTCGGCCAGATGGGCTCCGCCGCCGAATTAATGTCCGAAAATGAACCGCTTGTTCCGTAAATATTCTGGTAGTAGGGTTTGTCCCATGCCCCCGATGAACCCGGCCGGTGCGCTGGTCGGCCGGGATAGCGAGATGACGCTCCTGACCGGGCTGATAAGACAGGTGGCTCGGGGGCGCGGTAGTGCGGTGCTCATCGAGGGCGAGCCGGGCATCGGCAAGTCCGAGCTGGCGCGGGCGGCGGTGGCGGGGGCGCCCGAGGCCGGGTGCCAGGTGTTCTGGGGAGCCGGCGACGAGCTGGGCCAGGCGCTGCCGCTGCTGCCGTTCCTCGACGGGCTGCGGGTACGCGAGCCCTCGGCCAATCCCCGGCGAAACACGATCGTCCAGCTCTTGCGCGGTGAGGTCGCCGCCGACCGCGGCACGGACGTGCCGGCCGTGCTGGCGGAGCAGTTGCTGGCGCTTGTCGCCGAGCAGTGCGCGGTCCGGCCGACCATCCTGGTGGTCGATGACCTGCAGTGGGCCGACCCGGCCAGCGTCACCTTGTGGGGGCGGCTGGCCAGGTCGGCGCAGCAGGTGCCGCTGCTGCTTGTCGGGATGATGCGGCCGGCGCCCCAGCGGGATGACCTGCTGGCGCTGCGGCGGGTGGTGGGCGACGACGCCCGGCTCCAGCTCGCCGGGCTCACCGGGGTGGCGGTGACCGACCTGGTGGCCGCCCTGGCCGGCGGCAAGCCCGATGGCAACCTGCTGCGGCTCGCCGACGGGGCAGCGGGCAACCCGCTCTACCTCACCGAGCTTGTCGCCGCGCTGGCCCGGAGTTCCAGTCTGACCGTCACCGAGGCGGGCGCCGCCGAGCTGGCGGGCGGTTCTGCGCCAAGCTCCCTGTCGGCGGCCATAGCGGACCGTCTCGGCTTTGTCGCCGGGCCGGTGCGCGAGGTGCTGCGAGCGGCGGCCCTGCTCGGCACGGATTTCGCGGTCCCTGATCTGGCGACCGTGCTGGGGCGCAGCGTGGCGGACCTGATCCCGGCGGTCGACGAGGCATGTGCCGTCGGGGTGCTAGCCGAGTCCGGCCACGGCCTGGGGTTCCGGCATCCGCTGATCCGGGCGGCGCTGTACGACGACATGCCGGCGCCGGTCCGCGCCGCCTGGCACCGCGACGCGGGGCGCGCCCTCGCGGAGGCGGGCGCACCGCCGGACCGGGTGGCGCGGCAGATGCTGCGGGCGGCCGGCGAAGGCCGCGCGGCACAGCCGGTGAATGACGCGACCGAGCAGGTGGATGGGTGGATGCTGGACTGGCTGGCCCGCACAGCGGACTCGTTGGTCGGCCAAGCGCCCGGAGTTGCGGTCGAGCTCCTCACGCGGGCCGTCGCCAGTTCCCCGGCCGACTCGACCCAGCACGCCTGGCTGGCCAGCCGACTCGCCGATGCCCTCTACCGCATCGGTGACCGGGCCGCGGCCGAGCAGGTAGCCAACAACGCGCTGGAGCATGCCGCCGACCCCGATCTCCTCGTGGACCTGCACTGGACGCTAGCGCAGTGCCGCATGCTGGCAGGCTTGTCCGCGGAAGCCCTGGCCACACTGGACCGGGCACTGGCTTCGCCCGGGATCTCGGCCCGGCACCGCGCCAGGCTGCTCGTGCTCGCCACGCGGACGCACATGAGCCTTAGCGCGGTCGAAACGGCTGGCCGGGTCGCCGCCAGCGCGCTCGCTGCGGCGTCAGAGGCAGGCGACAACTGGGCCATGGGCTGGGCGTTGCTCATGATGGCGCTCGTGACCTCGGTGCGGGGACGTATGACCGACGCGCTGCCACTATTCGACCGGGCCCTGGCCGTGACCCAGGCCGATCCGGCGCTGACCGACCTGCGGCTGCTGCTGCAGCTCAACAAGGCCGTCACGCTGGGCAATCTCGACCGGTACGACGAGGCCCTCGCCGCGGCCGGGCAGGCGCGGCACCTCGCGGACCAGGTCGGCACGACATTCCGGCTGGCTCAGGCGCACTGTGCCCTGGGCCAGTTGCTCTTCCAAACGGGGCGATGGGACGACGCGCTGGCCGAGGTAGGAATGTTGCATGAGGACCTGAAGGAACCCGCTGGGGCCTGCTGCGATCTCGGCATCGCCGCCATGATCTGCTTCCATCGCAGCGAGATCGGCGCGGCGCGCGGCCGCCTCGCCGCTGCCGCCCCGCACGCCGAGCGGCTCGGGCGCCGGCTTATCACCTCATTGGCGCTGGCCCGCAGCCTGGACTGCGAGCATGACGGCGCGCTACCGGAGGCCCTGGCCGCGCTGACGGAAGCGTTTGACGGCGATACGGAAGAAGTCGAGGAGATCGAGGACCTGCTTCCCGACGCTGTCCGCCTCGCCGCCGAGACCGGCGACACGGAGACCGCCCAGGCACTGGCGGGCCAGGCCGCCGCGCTGGCCGCCGGATCGGAGATCCCGCACCGGCAGGCGAACGCGCTGTACTGCCGCGGCCTGCTGGATCATGATGCCTCCCGGCTGCTTGCAGCGGCGGAGCGCTACGGCGACGCCGGAAGGCCGCTGCTGCGGGCGAAGGCGCTGGAGGCGGCTGCCGGGGAGTTCGTCGACGCCGACGACCGCGGCCAGGCTCGGGACGCGTTCAGCCAGGCCGTGGATGTCTATACCGCCCTGGGCGCGGCCGGGGATGTCGCCCGGCTGCAGGCCACGTTCCGCGCCCACGGCATCCGGCGCGGGCCGCACGCCAAGCACCGGCGGGCGCGCAGCGGCTGGGACAGCCTCACGGCGACCGAGATCAAGATCGCCGCATTCGTGGAGGAGGGATTGTCCAACCCGGAGATCGCCGCCAGGCTGCTGCTATCCCGGCGGACCGTCGCGACCCACGTCTCCCACATCCTGAAGAAGCTCGACG
>JBKQQQ010000073.1:0-2854 GCA_052144275.1 Streptosporangiaceae bacterium | reverse complement strand
GGAGCCGCATCGCGAGAAGCACCAGGAGTGCCACGGCGAAGAGTCCCTGGCCCGCGTTGACGACGTAATTGATGACGTCGTTGAGCTGCATGTCCCGAATCAGGGTGAGCCACCAGGACGACGCGGGGGCACCATCCCATTGCGGGATGGCGGTCACCACGATCAGCATCCGGCCCACCAGCATCCAGCCAGCGAGGAGAACGAGATAGATCCGCTGGTGCCGCAGCAGCGAGGGATTCGGGTAACGCAGCAGGGCGTAGGCGCCCAGAACACGGTCCGCGGCACCGAAAAGCAGATCGTAGATAGCCCACGGGGCTCCGCTCCAGGCGTCGACGAAATCCAGTGAGCGGAGCAATCCGGCGATCATGAGCGCCCACGCCACACCGCGTTGCCCCGGTTCCCTGCGCAGCATCCACCCGGTGAAGACGAAGAGAACCGAGACGGTCAGGTTGGCCCCGGCGAGAGCGGGATCGGTGTTCCACACCGGTCCCTGGACCAGCGCGCAGAATCCCGCCGCGGCGATAATGACCACAGCCGTCAGCACGTAATCGCGGCCACGCCATTCCAGTCCTGGCCCGTGCCGCGGACTTTCGGACAGCATCAACGTCAGGATAACGAGATCGCCAACCGAAGCACCGGCGCTGTGCTGGAGAAGTGCGGAGTGGACCAGAAACCGGTGTCCGTAAGCGCATCGTCATGATTACCTTCTGTGACATCGCTGCGGGCGGCCCGGCGCCGGGCGGGTGGGCGCGGGTGACTTGCTATGGGGCGGCCCAGCCCTTCCTCGTCAACACCACATTGCCCTTGATTACTACGGCTACCTATCTCGCGATCCGGCGTGGCTTTCCCGGGAAATGTCGTAGCCGTCCGCTAGAATCGAACACAGAGACTAGAAGAATGCCCGGTCGGCGCGGTGATCCCGGCCGGGAGAAGGAGAACCTACAGGAGCAGCGACGATAACGGCCTGCGAGCATCCCGAGGGAGGTGACGACCAGAGTGAATACCGCGCCCGCGCCCGCGTTCGCCAGCGCCACCGAGGCGCTGGAGATGGTCCAGGCCGGGCTGGGCTACCTGGCCGCCGCCGATCCCACCGCGATGGCGGCCGAGAACCAGGCGGAGTGCCTGCGGATGCTCGAGCAGGCCCATGCGATGTACACCGCGGCCCGCACGTCTGTCCTGGCCGCGTTCACCTCGGGCCAGGGCTACTGCGCGGATGCGGATTACAGTCCGCGGGCGTGGCTGATCAACCGGACCAGGGTCACCAGGGGCACCGCGGTCGGCTACACCGCGTGGGTCCGCCGGGCGGCGGCGCATCCGGAGGTCGCGGCGGTGCTGGCGGCCGGGGAGATGTCGGAGTCGTTCGCGCGGACGATCTGCACCTGGACCGACAAGCTCCCGGAGGATTGCCGCCCGGACGCCGATGAGATCTTGCTGACCGCCGCGGGGAAGGGGATGGACCTGCGGGACCTGGCCGGGCTGGCCGGGGAAATCTACGCCCGGTCGCTGCCCGGGAAGCCGGATGAGGACCAGGAGCAGGCGTTCGAGGACCGGTCGGTCAAGCTCGAGACCACGTTCGGCGGCGCGGGTGTCCTGCATGGGGACCTGGCCCCGGAGTGCGCGGCGGTGGTGGGCACGGTGCTGGACGCGCTGTCGGCTCCGGCGGGCGCGGAGGACACCCGCACGCGCGCCCAGCGGTGCCATGACGCACTTCAGGAGGCCATGCGCCGGCTCGTGGCCGCGGACCTGCTGCCAGAGCGGGCCGGGCAGCCGGTCAAAGCCTTGGTCCACATCTCCCTTGCCGACCTGATGGTGCTCGACGGCAGCTCGGCCTTGCAGGAGGAATGGACCGCGCGGGTCCGCGCCCAGTGGGCGGCGCACCGCGCCGCCGCCTCGGTCAGCGGCAGCGACGGCGGCGCGTGGCTGGATGGCGACGCCGCCGCCGCGATGGCGTGCGACGCGGCGATGACCCCGATCGTGACCGGCGAGGCGAACCCCGCTGCCCTTGAGGACCTGGTCCGACTGTGCGTGGAACTGGACCGGCTCCGCCACCACCCCCGCAACCGCGGCAGCGGCAGCGCTGGCCAGATCGACGCCGGGGGCACTGACGACACCGACGCCGGACGCCCCGGCACCGACGGCGATGGTGCCCAGGGTGCGCCACGCCCGGACACCGCCCGGGCGTGGGAGGCCTTGGAGCAAGCCATTATCGGCAAAGCCGTCGAACTCGTCTCGGGTCCGGGCGGGCTCGCGAGCTTCCTGCGCCGTCGGCAGCTGGGCGCCCGGCTGGGCGGGCCGAGCCTGCCCTTGGACGTCGGGGTCTCCCGCGACATCCCCGCTGCGATCCGGCACGCAATCATCCTGCGCGACCAGCATTGCCGGTGGACCGGAGGCTGCGACCAGCCCGCCTCGGCTTGCGAGGTGCACCATCTCACTCACAAGGCCGACGGCGGCAAGACCAGCGTCAAAGATTGCGCGTTGTTCTGCTGGTATCACCATCATGTGGTCATCCACCAGATGGGCTGGACCGTCGCGCTCAACCCCGACGGCACCACCACCGCTTGGAACCCCGACAAGACCAAAATCCTCCACAGCCACGGTCCACCCGCCGACCCCGGCTAACCCCTGGGTGTCTACGGGTCACAGGGTTCTCCGAATCCAGGCCTGATCGCGATGAGCCAAGGCTCGTCGTGGGCGAGCCCGGCCCATAAACGCCATGACGTCCGGGTATCCGTGCGTGCCCTGAAAGCAGCGAGGATCATCCACCCCGGCCGGATTAGCGTCGCTTGAGGCTGCCGATGCTGAGGGATCCGGCTCGTGGCTCCTGCCCCTCCACCGCGCGCACGTAAGCGACCGG
>JBKQQQ010000072.1:0-3757 GCA_052144275.1 Streptosporangiaceae bacterium | reverse complement strand
CGGGTCACGCTCAGCTCGTGGGCGTTCGCCCAG
Organism: Streptosporangiaceae bacterium; assembly: GCA_052144275.1. GTDB lineage: Bacteria > Actinomycetota > Actinomycetes > Streptosporangiales > Streptosporangiaceae > Palsa-504. The sequence goes on along the minus strand of JBKQQQ010000072.1, from coordinate 3,724 downwards.
CTCGGGTCGTTCATCGGCTACAAGGCGCGCCGCGCCGGGGTGCCGGTGGTCTACGTCGACCCGGCCTGGACATCACGCACCTGCGCGGACTGCGGTCACGCCGGCCGGCGGAACCGCGTCTCGCAAGCACTGTTCATCTGCCGGGGCTGCGGCGTCGTTGCGCATGCAGACCGGAACGCTTCCCGCAACATCGCCGCCCGCGGCCAGGTTGCGTGGGATGCGGGGCGTGAGTCACGCGCCCCTGCCGCCGCCCGCGACGGGCAGCGACTGGACGCGGCAGTCAGCATCACCGCCAGTGATGCCCTAGCCGCAAGCTCGGTCCTTTAGGTCCGAGTAGTTGACATAATTTATTCCGAACGAGCGGCGTGCGTGCCGCGCAAGGAGGCTCATCCATGCGCAACGGGGAGGTGTCCTACTGGTGGCAAGCGCACGGCATCCCGGCGCGACGGCCCTCGCTGCCGGGCGGCACCGAGGCCGATGTGTGCATCGTCGGAGCCGGCTACACCGGCCTGTGGACCGCCTACTACCTCAAGCGGGCTGACCCTGGCCTCCGGATCGTGGTGCTCGAGGCGAGCTTCGCCGGGTTCGGCGCGTCGGGCAGGAACGGCGGCTGGGTGACGGCGACCCTGCCGGGATCACGGACCCGCTACGCGAGGCACCCGCAGGGCACAGCCGGGGTCCGCGAGCTCGAGCGGCACCTGCGTGACACGGTCGATGAGGTGGCCAGGGTCTGCGCCGCCGAAGGAATCGATGCCGGCCTGGTGAAGGGCGGCACGCTCACCATCGCCACCTCGGCGGCCCAGGATGCCCGGCTGCGCCACCGGCTGGAGCAAGAACGGTCATGGGGCGATGATTCCGGGATCGTTCGGTACCTAGAATCCGAAGACCTGGCCGGGCGGTTGCGGGTGACCGGGGCGGTCGGGGCCGTTTACTCACCGCACTGCGCCCGGGTGCAGCCGGCGGATCTGGTCGCCGGGCTGGCCGAGGTCGTCACCCGGGCCGGGGTGCTGCTGTACGAGGCGACCCCGGTGACGTCGATTTCCGCCGGACGGGCGCGCACTCCGGCTGGCGACGTGCGCGCACCCTATATCGTGCGCTGCACTGAAGGGTTCACGGCGGACATGCCGGGGCAGCACAGGACGCTGCTGCCGATGAACAGCTCCATGATCGTCACCGGCCCGCTCAGCGACGAGGCCTGGAAATCGATCGGCTGGGACGGCTTCGAGACGATCAGTGACGAGGCGCACGCCTACATCTACGCCCAGCGCACCGCGGACGGCCGGATCACGCTCGGCGGTCGCGGCATCCCCTACCGCTTCGGCTCCGCGCTGGACCACGATGGCGCGATCGCGCCGGCGACCATCGCGCAGCTCGGCCGGATCCTGCGCCGCATGTTCCCGGCCGCGACGCAGGCCGGCATCGAGCACGCGTGGTGCGGTGTCCTGGGGGTGCCGAGGGACTGGTGCGCCACGGTCACCATGGACCCGCGCACCGGCCTCGGCTCGGCGGGCGGCTACTCAGGCCATGGGGTGGCCGCGGCCAACCTGGCCGGCCGCACGCTCGCCGACCTGGTGCGCGGCGTGGCCAGCCCGCTGGCCGCCCTGCCCTGGGTGGGACATCGCTCGCCTGCCTGGGAACCCGAACCCGCCCGCTGGGCCGGCGTGCACGGCCTCTACGCCCTCTACCGGACGGCGGACCGGCTGGAAGCCGCGCGCCGCTCCCCGCGCACCTCCGTGCTGGCCCGCGCGGGCGACCTGATCTCCGGGATCCCCCACTAGAGCCCCCTTAGGGCAGAACAGTTAGGGCAGCCCAGTTACGGCAGCAGCGGCTTGGACTGAGTGACCGAGGTGTGGTCCACGGTGAACCCCGTCCGCTCGTAGAGGCCGACGGCGCCGGTCGGGGAATCGGCGTCCACCGTCAGCGACGCCGAGGTGAATCCGGCGGTCCTGGCCTCGGTGAGCGCCCGGACCAAGAGGGCAGAGCCGATGCCCCGCTTCCGCGCGGCCCGGCGCGTCCCGAGTATCGCGATGAAGAGGTCCTGGATTCCGGTCGCCTCGGCGTACACGTCGTACTCGTGGCTGATGACGAAGCCGGCCGGCTCGTCGCTGGCGTAGGCCAGGAAGCTGAAGGCGGGCCGGAAGGCGCTCGCCGCCCTGAAATGCGCCCAGCCTTCGGCCGAGATCTCCGTCGAGCCCCGGTGATCGGTGAATGCCTCGTTGCGGATCAGCCGGGCGGTTTCCGACTGCTCGGGCGTGAAGGGGGTGATCTGCACGCCCGGCGGTGCGGGGACCTCGGGCAGCGCCGTCGTCAGGTCCCGTACCATCGCGTGGAACCAGCGCACGGGATGGTAGCCGCGTGCGGCGTACAGCGCCGCCGCGGCGGCGTTATGCGACAGGCAGGAGCCGGATAGGGACAGCGGCCGGTCCGGGTAGCGCTCCCGGTGCAGCGGGACGGCGGCCGTCTCGGCCCAGCTGAGCAGCTGCCCGCCGAGACCTCGCTGTCGGCAGGCGGGATGCACGCCGCCCGAGTAGCGCATCTCGTGGACGGGGTCGGCCGCCTCCCGGCAACCGAGCATGCCGTAGCCGACCATGGCGCCGCCGGTGAAGACGCCCATCGAACCGCGGGGGAAGTCACGGTCCGGATCGCCGAACATCTCAAGCAGGTCCTGTTCGGAGAAGAAGTCCCAGCCGTGGTCCGCAGCCTGGATGGCGATCAGCAAGGCGGACCAGTTTCCCGCGTCCGCGGGCTCGATCGGCCGCCAGACGAATTCCCCGTCGCTCGTCATGGCCACATCCTGGGCTGGCCGGACGACAGGCGCAACGGATTTATCCCCGGGGGGCCGTCGCTCAGAGTTCCGCTACCGCGCACACGCAGAACTCGTTGCCCTCGGGATCGGTCATGACCACGTAGTCGTCATCGGGATCGCGGTTGTGCCGGACGACCGTGGCCCCGAGTCCGGCCAGGCGCTCGACCTCGGCGGCCTGGTCGTCGGTGTACAGGTCCAGGTGCATCTGGTCCCTGGCGGTGACCGGAGTACGGGCGAGCTGCAGGGAGAGGCGGGCATGTTCGCCCCGCAGTACCCGGAAGTCATCGCCCGCGGCCTGTGACGAGGGAGCCAGGTTGAGTACCCCAGACCAGAAACGGGTCATGAGCTCCATGTCCGCGCAGTTGATCACCGTGCTGCCGAGCCGGATGGACATGCCGGAAGTCTTTCACGCCGGTGACCACCCGGGGTCGGCTACGGCTGCTCACCGCGGCCGACCCCGGGGTCGTCCGCGTTTTAGTAAATGGTCTTGGTCTTGCTGCGGCCGCCGATCCGCCCGGTGTTGGTCCCGGTGAACGTGTAAACCTTGAGGTGAGCGGTGTAGCGCAACGTCATGGTCCGGCACACCGTCTGGTGATATCCGATGTCCACCGCGCCCAGGTTGGCGTGCAGGCTGCCGCTGGCGTTCGACGCCACCGCGACCGCCGCGGCCGCGAAAACGCTGGAAACGGTGTCCTCGGCGCACACGTAGAGCCGGACGCCCTTGCTGGTCTTGGTGTAGTTCCCCCAAGCTTTGACGCCGTGCAGACTCGGGAAGGAGATCGAGTGGGTGCTGGATTGCATGTGCATAGTGGCGGCAGAAGCCGGCAGTGCGCTGAGGGCGAGCATCGCCGTGGACGCGGCGATGAGGGAAATTCGGCGCAGCATGTGAATCCTGTACCTCCGTGTTGGCTTAGGGAA
>JBKQQQ010000071.1:0-3338 GCA_052144275.1 Streptosporangiaceae bacterium | reverse complement strand
TCGCCGAACTGAAACGCTCCGCCCCTGACATCGTCTGCCTGCAGGAAGCATGGGCGACGCCCGAGCTGAACGAGGCGGATCTGGTGGGCGAGGCACTGGGCTTGCCGTACCGGTTCGCCTGGGGTGACTGACCGCAAGACGGATGGATGTCGGGAGGCGCGGTCTGCTCGCGCTGGCCGATCGCCGTCCACGAGCGACGGCCGCTGCCGGGCGGTGCCGGCGCGGCGGGCGCCGCCGTCCATGCGAAAATTGACGGCCCGCGCGGCCTGGTCCAGGTGTTCGCCGTCATGCTGGATTACCCTCTGCACGCCAGCGGCATCCGCCAGCATCAGGTCCTGGAGCTGGCTGACTTCGTGAGCCAAGCCGCCTCACCACGCCATCCGGCCGTCATCTGCGGGGACTTCAACGCCGGCCCCGACTCCGATGAACTCCGCATGCTGACCGGCCGCAGCCAGCCGCCCGTCCCCGGCATGGTGTTCTACGACGCCTGGGAGGTCGCCGGCGACGGCGGCCCGGGGTTCACCTGGTCCAATCAGAATCCGCTCGCTGCGGTGGCCCAGCTCCCGGACCGGCGGTTCGACTACGTGCTGTCGGCCTGGCCGCGGCGAGGCGGTGCGGGGCATCCGACCAGGTGCGAACTGCTCGGCGTCCGCCCGCGCCAGGAAGCCCAGCTGTCTGACCATTACGGCGTCGCAGCTGACCTTCGCTACTAGCACCGCCCGGAAGCGGCCGCGGGCCGCGGCGGAAGTCCCCTCCGCTGAGCCGCCCGCAAATTCTGGTGTCATTTGTTATGAGGGTCCCTTTACTGTCCGGCAGATGCTGCGCATCCTGGTTCTTGACCCTCAGGCCGAGAGGACTGCGCAATGGCTGTGGCAATCGTCCTGGCGGCCGGCGCGGCGTTCCTGTCCGCCCTTGCGGTGGTGCTCCAGCGGGTTGCCCTGGAGTCGGCCCCCGTCGGCTCCAGCTTCAGTCCGCGCCTGATGACTCACGCACTGCGGAAACGTGGCTGGCTGATCGGCTTCGGCCTGATGCTCTGCATGTTCGTCCTGCAGGCGTCGGCACTGCGCTTCGGCCAGCTCAGCGTGGTCCAGCCGGTGCTCACCGGCGAGCTGATCTTCCTCGTGATCATCCTGGTGACGGCCTTCCATCGCAGCGTCGGCTGGCGCGAGCTGACCGGGATCGCGGCCATCGTGGCGGGTCTGACCGGCTTCTTCGCCGCCGCGTCGCCCGCTCCCGGCACGGGGCAGCCCACCGGCCGGGCGTGGCTGACGGTTTCGCTGGCGAGCGCGGCGTGCGTACTGGCGCTCGTCGCGGCGAGCCGGACCGGTCCCCGCTGGTGGCGGGCTGCTGCGCTCGGCGCCGCCTCAGCCGTCCTGTTCGCGTGCAACGCCGCCCTGACGAAGACCCTGACCGCGTTGCTGCACCACGGCGGCTGGGTTCGCGTGTTCGGGAACTGGGACCCCTATGCGCTGGCCCTCACCGGCGCGTGCGGGCTGTTCCTCTTGCAAAGCGCCCTGCACGCGGGGCCGATCGCCGCGTCGCGCACCACCAGCGTCATCGTCAATCCCTTGGCCAGCATCGTCATCGGAGTCACCGCTTTCGGCGAGCGGCTGCGCCCCGGGCCAGGATTCGTGACCCTCGACGTTCTGGCCCTCACGGTCATGTGCGCCGGTGTCGTGGTCCTGATCCGCTCGCCCCTGGTGGGGGGCCTGAGCGGAACGCGCAGCGATGAGTACCTCGGTGCCGATCCCATCGCGGGCATGGACAAGGAAAGCGTTGCCGCCCACGGCAGCAACGCTGCGAGCCCCAGCCTCCGGATTCCTGACATCACGCTCCCTGACGGGGAGCCGCAGGGCGGCTAATCCGCCGGGAGCCGCCGCCAGCCGCCGCGGAGCCTAGGCTGGGACATTCACGGGACGGGCGAAGGAGCGGCGATGGACGGGCAGCCGGTTATCTCGGTCAGGGGCGAGGCCTTGCTGGAGGTCGAGCCCGAGGTCGCCATCATGACCGTCACGATCGAGGCACGCGACCGCGACCGGCGGACGGTGCTCGGCCGGCTGGCCAGCCGGAATCAGCACGTGACCGGCCTGATCAAGAGCCACGGCGAGGCGGTGGAGAAGGTGGAAAGCGGGCCTGCCAGCGTCCGTCCGGACATCAGGGATAAGAAGAGCGGTAGTGAGCGCGTGGCTGGTTACCTGGGGCGGGCCAGCGTGAGAATCACGGTCCGGGACTTCACCATCCTGGGCGAGCTGGTGACCAGTCTTTCGGAGGAGGATCTGGTCACGGTGGCCGGACCCTGGTGGGCGTTGCGCCCGGACAGCCCGGTCTACCGCGACGCGCGGCTCGCTGCTGCGCGAGACGCCATGGTGCGCGCCCGGGAGTACGCCGAGGCCTTCGGCGGCGACGTCGCCGGGCTGATCGAGGCAGCCGACACGGGCCTGCTCACCTCGCCGGGCGAGCACGGACCCCGCTTCCGGGCCACGTCTGCCAGCCGCGCGGTCGGGTTCGCCGGGCAGGCGCCTCAGGCCGAGCTGGACTTCGAACCCGCCAGGCAAACGGTGACCGCCCAGGTCGAGGCGCGCTTCGCCATGACGATGCCGACGAGATAAGCGTTCCCGGTGAATGCTCACGGCTCACCCGCGGTCGCTTAGCGGGTGTCCTCAGCCGGCCCGTGCCGCCGGAGGAGTTCGGTCAGCGCGGCGAGTTCGGCGGCGAGTGCCGCCCGGCCCTGGCGGGTGATGCGCACCCAGGTCCGCGGACGGCGTCCGGCAGGTCCGCCGCAGCGCTCATGCCGCCGTCCGGTGCCGCCGCTGCACTGCGAACGCGCCTGCCCCCGCGGCAAGAAGCACGAGCGCGGGCAGCAGCACGTTCGGCAGGGACGTTAGGTCCCAGTCCCCGGGCGCGGGGTTCCAGCCCAGCCGGAACAGCAGGTTCTCGACGTTGTACAAGCTGGCCAGCAGCGCGGTGGCGGTGTAGACCGCGGCGATGACGGCCAGGGCACTGCTGCGCTCGGCCCAGGCCAGAGTCCACAGGCCGACGGCGATGATGACGAACGGGAACGTGCCCCGCACCATCAGGTCGCCTGGCCACAGCACCTGCAGGTGCTGCAGCCAGCTCAGCCAGTGCGGACTGGGCACTTGCGACAGCGGCGGGATGACCAGGGCAAGCGCCGTGAGCACGGCGACGGTGATGACGTAGCCGCGGGCCGGGGTCTGCAGGCCGACCCGGCGCGCGTTCCTCCGGTACCACAGCAGCGTCAGCAGCAGGCCGGCCAGCAGCGCGGCCAGCCAGTAGTACCCCAGGTAACGGTGAACCAGGAAGCCGGAGAATCCGCCGAG
>JBKQQQ010000070.1:0-3175 GCA_052144275.1 Streptosporangiaceae bacterium | reverse complement strand
GATCAGGTCGGGTTCGAAGCCATCGGCAGCGATAACCTTCGCTAGCTCACGAGACGCCTCGCCGAACCCTTGCCAGCTGAGATTCTCACGCTCGTCGTTCATGGCCCGCCTCACCATTTAAGTCCTCGTAGTTCATCGTGTCATGCGACGGAATCCGGCTGCCGCGGGCCAGCGTAGAGGGAGGCAACGGCTGGCGCGTGCGACGTTGCGATCCTCTCGACGAGCTCAGCGCCCTTGACGTCATCAGTAGCGGCGGCGAGGACGCCACGGTTCGACATCGCCCGGGCCTTACCGAACCAGGGTTACCGCGGGGCCAGCCGATCTTGAGGGCTAGGCGCTAGCCGACCTCGAGCGCCGGGCCCTGGTCGGCCTGGCGCGCTGCGCGCTCAAGCCGGCTCCGGTAGCTCTCCCACCAGGCCTGGTCGCCCGGCGCCATGCTGTCGTTGCCGTCCCGCAGGCCGGTGGCGCCGTCGATGAGCTCCCGGACGATGTCGGCCTGCCCGGCATGCCGGTCGGTCTCGGCGATCATGTGGACCAGGATCTTGTGGAGTGTCACCTCGCTCCGGTTATCCGGCCACCACGGCACATGACCGATCGCGTCCAGCGCGAGCGTGCCGATGGTGGCGTCAGAGTGCGCCCAGGCCCGCCGGTACAGGCCGGTGATCTGCTCGCGCGACTCGTCGGCGGTGGCCCACATGTCCGCGTTGGGTTCGGCGTCGTCCTCCAGCCACGGCAGCCGCTCGCTGAACGGACGCCCGAAGCAATCCCCGAAGTACCCGAGCTCCACACTGGCCACATGCTTGATCAGTCCCAGCAGGTTGGTGCCGGTAGGCACCATCGGGCGGCGGATGTTGTACTCCGAGAGCCCGTCGAGCTTCCATAGCAGGGCTTCGCGTGCGTCCTGCAGATAGCGGTGAAGGTCCGTTTTCGGATCCGATCCGGTCATGCCGACAGTCTGCCATCGCAATAACGTCGGCTGAAAATCTCAGCGGATCGTATATGATTATGCTCGCCCGCAGCCCTGACGGCCGGCCGGCGGTGATCGAGGTCAAGACCACTATCGGCAAGGCGGCGGCAAGACCCCGGAAATACCTGATGCCGGGGTGCCATTACCACCTTGACCGGCGGCCGATGCGGGCTGACGATGGCCCTATGTCCGAGCTGCCAACGTGGGCACGCGACGCGCTTGCCGGGATCTACGATCCCTGCTGCCGGGAGAAGGGCATTTCGGTCCTGGACATGGGCCTGGTGCGTTCGGTCCAGGTCGAGGACGGGGTGGCCAAGGTCGAGTTGCTGCTGACGTCGGGCTGGTGCCCGTTCGCGGCCAGCGTGCTCACCGAGGTGAAGGACCAGATCCTGGGCCAGCCCGGGATCAGCGACGCCGACGTGTCGATCGTCTGGGACGAGGCCTGGACGACGGACCGCCTGTCCCCCCGGGCGCGGGACATCCTGCGCTTCCTGCCGCCGCCCGCGGCCGTGGCCGACCGGGAGGAGTACATCCGCGCCCATCTGCCCGCAAAGGAGTAGCGATGATCGACGATGCTTTCGTCTTCGACTGCGTGGCGCACGTCTTCAACTTCGACCCGAAGAACGCGTTCGGTCAGCCGGGGCTGATGTTCGACAATCACCTGTACGCGTTCCACAACGCCCTGACCCCGGACGACCAGCCGAAGCTGCCGCCCGAGGATTTCCTGCGGCAGTGGACGCCGTCGGACATCCGCAAGATGGTGTATGAGGAGTCAGACACCGACATGCTGGTCGCGATGCCGCTGCCGCTGACCGACCTGTTCCACGACGGCCTGTCGCCGTGGGAATCCTGCGCCGACCTGGCCAGCCGCGACCCGGACCGGACCATCTTCTGGGGATCGGTCAACCCGCTGGAGGGACGCAAGGCACTGGACCTGATGGAGCGCCAGGTCGGGGAGTTCGGCGCCCGAGCGTTCAAGTTCTACAACGTCCGCTACGACTACGGGTCTCCGTACCCGTGGCGGATGGACGACCCGAACATCGCCTTCCCGATCTTCGAGAAGGCCCGGGAACTCGGCGTGAACCTGATCGGCGTGCACAAGGGGGTCCCGCTCGGCCCGCAACCGATCGAGCACACCCAGACCTGGGATATGGACGGGGCCGCCGCCAACTTCCCCGACATCAACTTCGTCATCTTCCACGTCGGGCTGCCGTTCCTCGATGAGACCTGCTGGCAGCTGATCAGATACCCGAACCTGTACGCGTCGATCGCGGCAACGATCAACTTCCTGGTCCGGGCGCCGCGGATGTTCGCGGAGATCCTGGGCAAGCTGCTCTTCTGGTGCGGTGAGGACAAGATCATCTACGGCTCGGAGGCACCGCTGTTCCACCCGCAGTGGGCGCTGCGCGCGTTCATGGACTTCCAGATCCCCGAGGACCTTTGCGCCGGCTACGGCTACCCGCAGCTCACCGACCAGGCCAAGCGCAAGATCCTCGGCGAGAACCTGCTGCGCCTGCACGGCCTGGATGTCGGGGAAATGAAAGCCAGGTTGTCAGCGAAGCCCTAGGGGCAACAACTCCGCGGGGAAGTCCTGGTAGGCCACGGGAACCAGCCAGCGGCGGATCGCGGCCGTGCCGACCGAGGTGTAGGCCGGCACCGTGGTGGCCGGCCACGGGCCGCCGTGGTGCTGTGCGGCGACCACCGCGACGCCGGTCGGCCAGCCGTTGCAGACGACCCGGCCCGCGACGCGCTCGAGCACCGCGATGACCTGGCGGGCTAGCTCGACGTCCTCGGCGGAACCGGCGTCGAGGTGCACGGTCCCGACCAGGTTGCCCGCCAGCGCGGCGAGAACCGGCAGCAGGTCCTCGACCGACGGGTACGTGATCACCAGCCCGGCGGGGCCGAACCGCTCGCGGGAAAGGACCGCGATGTCGGCGGCGAACTCCTTCAGCGTGACCTGGAAGACCCGTGGTGTAGCACCCCAGGGGCCCGCGCCCGGCTGGCCAGCGGCGAGTTCGGTAACGCCGGGGTGCCCGGCGGCCTCGGCTACCGCGTCCTGGTAGCCCGCGAAGATCCGGCCGGTCAGCATCGGGCCGCCGGCCGAGGCGCCGACCGCCTCGGCGATCGCGGACAGCAGGCCCACGTCCTCGGGGACGAACAGCAGGCCGGGGTTGGTGCAGAACTGGCCGGCGCCGAGTGTCAGCGACC
>JBKQQQ010000069.1:0-10275 GCA_052144275.1 Streptosporangiaceae bacterium | reverse complement strand
GTGTCCTACGGCGGTCTTCTCGTTCGTCGTGGCTGTTGAGGAAGGAGGATCCGTGAGGTACCTGCTGCTGATTTGCGGCGACGAGTCCGCGGTGGCCCATGCGCAGGACGGCTGCGGTGGCTGGATGGAAGACATGCAGGAGCGCGGCGCGCTCCGGGCCGCCGGCGGGCTGCGGCCGTCGGCCGAGGCCAGGACGGTCCGGGTACGGCGTCGCCAGCTACTGCTTTCCGATGGCCCGTTCGCCGAGACCAAGGAGCAGATCGCCGGGTACGACGTGATCGACTGCGCCGATCTCGACGAGGCCATCGAGGTGGCGTCCAAGCACCCGACCGCCTGGTACGGCACGATCGAGGTCCGGCCGATCGCGGGGAACCACTGCGGAGACGCCGTGCTCGACTGAGGCCGCGCCTCAGCCCGAGCCGGCCGATACCCCTGTATCGTGCTGTGACGGGAAGGGGTGACCAGAGCTTGGACCGGCTCAAGAGCGCGATAAATGCCCGCATGGAGGAGATGAGCTTCCGGTCGGGTGCCGCCGTTTTCGCTGGTGTACCGGTCGCCGCCGGGGTGGTTATCACGCTGGCGGTCGCGCTCGGCGGCCATAGCGCCGCCGCGCCCAGCGCGCCGCGCCCCGCTGCCGTCGCGCGCCCGGTGCCTCCGCCGTCCCGGCTGGTCGCCACCCCCTCGCCGTCGGCCACGGCGCGGGCCACGCCAGCGGCATCCCTGATGCCGGCCGACGCCTATCAGCCGCACGCCCCGGTGACCGCGGCGAGGACCACGCAGGCCTCCGCCGCTTCGGCGGCCGGCCTGCCGACCCCGCGGGTGCTGCGCCCGACCCTGGGCGGCCAGCCTTTCCCCGTGATCCCCACCCTGGGCCGGCTGAGCTCGCTCAGCCGGGCTGGCGCGCCGGAATGGCGACGTGGCGTCCGGCTTGACCCGGACGGGGCAGGGCTGCCTGACTGGCGGCCAGGGCCGTTACGGCACGAACCGCGGCGGGCGGCATCGGCGTCACGCGACCGTCGCTGACGTGCAGGAACATCAGCTCACAGGTCGCCGCCAGTCGGTCGGCACTGGTCATCTGGTGGAACACGTGCAGCCGTTTGGCGTCGTGGCCGAGCAGCTGGGTCCGGTAGCTCAGCGCGGCGCCGCCGGTGACGCCGGACAAGAAGCACAGGTGGCCTTCGGCCGTGTAGATGCCGCCGCCGGTCCTGGCCCGGTAGGCGGCGCCCAGCCCGACATGGTCCAGGAACGCCTCGGTCGCCTCGGTGAACGCCACGAAGTAGTAGGCGTCCATCATGTGGCCGTTGTAGTCGATCCACTCCCGCGGGACGGTCCTGCCTCCGGTGGCTAGCAACTCATCCATGCTCGAACGCGGGGACGTCGGCTAGCAGCTGCCGGGTGTAGGCGTGGCTCGGCGCGGACAGGACCTGGGTGACCGGGCCGCGCTCGCAGACCTCCCCGGCGCTGATCACCGTCACGTCGTCCGCGATGCTGCGCACCAGCGGCAGGTTGTGCGTGATGAACAGCAGCGCGAGCCCGCGTTCGGCCTGCAGCCGCAGCAGCAGCTCGACGATCGCCGCCTGCACCGACACGTCAAGCGCCGAGGTGACCTCGTCGCAGACCAGCAGGTCGGGGTCGAGGACCAGGGCCCGGGCCAGCGCGACCCGCTGGCGTTCCCCGCCCGAAAGCTCATCGGGATAGCGGGCGGCGAACGACTCCCGCAGCGCGACCGAGGTCAGCGCGTCCGCGATCCGCTGCCGGTGGTCCGCGCCGGAAAGCTTGCGGAAGTGCGCAAGCGGATGCCCGACGATCTGGCCGACGGTCTGCCGCGGGTTGAGCGAGGAGTACGGGTTCTGCGAGACGAACTGGATTCTGCGCAGCTGGTCTTGCGTCCGGTTGCGGACGCCGGCCGGGAGATCCTGGCCGGCGAACGTGATGGTCCCTGACCAGTCCTTGTGCAGCCCGACGACGCACCTGGCCAGCGTGGTCTTGCCCGAGCCCGAGGTGCCGACGATCGCGACCGACTGCCTGGCCCCCACCACGAGGTTGACGTCATGCAGCACCGGCTTGTTCGTGTAGGAGACCGACACGCCGCTGATCGTGAGCACCGGCTCCTCGGCCGGGGGCGCCGGGCGCTGGCTAGCCAGGGTGACTCTGCCGGACAGCGCCTTGATCTCCACGGCACGCACGCACCGGGCGACGTGGCCGGTCTCGGACACGGTGATGAGTTCTGGCTGGCGCTGCTCGCACTGGGCGACCGCGAACTCGCACCGCGGCTGGAAGAAACAGCCGGCCGGCCGGCTGCCAGGCCGTGGCGGACTGCCGGCCATGCCATGTAGCTCGTAGGTGCCTTCCAGCACGGGCACGGCTCGCATCAGCCCGCGGGTGTACGGATGGGCCGGGGTCGCGAACAGCTCCCGCGCCTGGCCCATCTCGATCAGCCGTCCGGCGTACAGCACCGCGACATGGTCGGCGATCTCGGCCACCACGGCCAGGTCGTGGGTGATGTAAACGGCGGCCACCTGGTAAGACCGGCATAGGCCACGTACAGTGTCCAGGACGCGACGCTGGGTGGTGACGTCGAGGCCGGTCGTCGGCTCGTCCAGCACGATCAGCCGTGGCCGGCAGGCGAACGCCATGGCCAGGGCGACCCGCTGCTGCTGGCCGCCGGACAGCTGGTGCGGGTAGGCGGCCAAGATGGGGGCCGGGTCCTCAAGACCGGCCTCGGCCAGCACGTCGGTCAGCCGGTCCGGGTCGCCGCCGTGGATGGTAAAGACCTCGCGCAGCTGGGTGCCGACCTTCAGCACCGGGTTCAGCGCGCTGCCCGGGTCCTGGGGGACGTAGGCGATCGTGCGGCCGCGCAGCTTCTGCAGATCGTGTTCGGGCAGCGCGAGGATGTCCTGGCCGTCGACGAGTACCTTGCCGCCGCCGAGCTTGAGCCCGCGCTTGAAGAGCCCGAGCAGGGCGAGGGCGACCGTCGTCTTGCCCGATCCCGATTCGCCCACCAGGCCGAGCACGTGCCCGGGCTGGACGGTGAACGATATCTCGTCGATGACGTCCGCGTCCGGCCTGCCGCGGCGCGGCGTCATCAGGATCCGCAGGTTTTCCACCGCGAGCCGGGGGGTGCCGTGGGCGGTTTCCGCGCGGCCGGCCGTGGTCACCGGGATTTCTTCGGACGGAGCGGTCATATCGTGGCCCCCTCGACGGCGAGGTCTACCAGCGGGTCCGGCTCGGTGGAACGGCGGCCGACGCCCAGCGAGGCCCGCGCCACCGCGTCGGTGAACGTGTTCACGCCGATGGTGAACAGCGCGATGAGGATGGCCGGCATGAGCACGCCCCACGGGTTGGCGATCAGGCCGACCCGGTTCTCGTTGATCATCAGCCCCCAGCTCGCCGCCGGCGGCTGCAGGCCGAAACCGAGGAAGCTCAGTCCGGCGATGACCAGCATGGAGTAGGTGAGCCGGAGCCCGATCTCTACCATGAGCACCGAGGTCAGGTTGGGCAGCACGTCCCGGCGGATGATCCGGCGGCCCGGGATGCCGAGGATCTGCATGGCCTTGACGAAGTCGCGCTCGCTGATGTCCAGCGCCGCGGCCCGGGTCACCCTGGCCACCTGCGGCGCATGTGAGATGGCGACGGCCAGCACGATCAGCCAGATCTTCGGGCCCAGGATGCTGACCAGCAGCAGCGCGAACACCAGCTGCGGGAACGCCAGGATCACGTCGACCGCGCGCATGATCACGCTGTCCCACCAGCCGCCGGCGTAAGCGGCGATCACCCCGAGCGCCGCGCCGGCGGCGACGCCCAGCGCGGTCGCGGCGGCCGCCATGAGCAGCAGCTCCCAGCCGCCGTCGAGGGTCCGGCTCAGCACGTCCCGGCCGAGCACGTCACCGCCGAGCCACGCGATGCTCGAGGGCCGGGCGAACGGCGTCGTCACGAACTCGGTGCTTGAGTACGGGGCGACGGCCGGGCCGATCGCGGCCGCCAGGACCACGCAGCCGGCGATGACCAGCCCGATGGCGCCGCGCGGTGTACGCACCGCGCGGCCGAGTACTGCGAATGCCTCGGGCCGGTGTGGCAAAAACCTGGTCGCCACGGGCACCTCCGTCAGGATCTGGGCTTCTATGACCGGGGCAGGCGCCGCCGCGGGCTCGCGGCGAGCGATATCACGTCGGTCAAGATATTGACGACAATGTAAAAGGCGGCGAGGACCAGCACGATGAACTGGATTACCGGGATGTCCCGGTCAGAGACCGCCGACACCAATGCTTGTCCGAGCCCCGGGTAGTTGAACATGTACTCCACCACCACCACGCCGCCGGCCAGGTAGAGGAAGCTCAGCCCGATCACCTGGATGGTCGGCGCGATGGCGTTCGGCAGCGCGTGGACGAGCAGCACCCGCCACTTCGGCACGCCCTTGAGCCGTGCCATCTGCACGTAGTCGCTTTCAAGCGCGTCGATCATCGACGCACGCATCATCCGGAACACGTACGGCACGACCACGATGACCAGGGTCGCCACCGGGAGCACGAGCTCCTTCGGGTTCGACCACGGCGCGGTGCCCGGCACGAACACCGAAACCGCAGGGAACAGGTGCCACACCACCGCGGCGAAGAAGATGATCAGGACCACCGCTACGACGAACTCCGGCAGCGCGGTGACAGCCAGGGCCGTGACCGACAGCACGTGATCGAACACGCTGTCGCGGCGCGCCGCGGCGAGCACGCCGAGTCCCACGCCGATCAGCGTGCCGATCGCGCCGGCCAGGACCACGAGGACCAACGAGTTCAGGATCCGCCCGCCGATGAGCGTGCCCACCGACGTCCCGTTGGCCAGCGATTTGCCGAAGTTACCGTGCAGAATGCCGGTGAGCCAGGTCCAGTACTGCTGGACCGCCGGCTTGTTCAGGCCTAGCTGCACCTCCAGCGCGTGCAGGCGCTGCGGGGTCGCCGTGTTCAGCAGCACCGCGCTGGCAGCGTTGCCCGGCAGCGTCTGCGTCGCGGCGAACACGAGGATCGACACCAGCAGGAGCGTGAGTATGCCGATCAGGCTGCGGTAGATCAGCATGTGCCGAATGGGATGCGGTTTGCTTGGCTTCGTCTCCTTAGCCCTTTGCGTCTCCGCTGTCGCAGTTGTCACGATAGCCACACATTCTTGAAGTCGTAGGCGTTCAGCGACAAGCCGATCTTGGACGGGACCAGGCCGCCGACGTTGGTGCCGTAACCGTCGATCACCGGCGGGAAGAACGGGATGATGTAGCCGCCCTCTTCGTATTCGATCTGCTGCATCTCGTGTGCGAGCTCGGTGCGCAGCGAGTCGTCGACGGTGGCGATGGCCTGGCTGTACAGCGAGTTGTACCGGGCGTTGTCCCAGTGCGTCTCGTTGAACGAGGCCGTCGGCAGCGTGGCCAGCGACACCTGCGGCAGGTAGAAGTTGTAGAACCAGTAGTCCTGGGCGAACTCCCACTTCAGGTAGTTCGTGCCGTAGAAGTCGTTGACGGTGACGTCGTTCACGCTGACCGATATGCCGGCCGCGGAGGCCTGCTGGGCGAGGACCTGGGCGGCCAGGACCGTGCCCGCCGCGATGTCAGAGGTCACCAGCTGGACGTTCAGGCCCTCGGCGCCCGCCGCCTTCAGCAGCGACTTGGCCTGGTCGATGTCCTGCTCGCGCTGGGGCAGGCTGTGGTCGTACTCCGGGGCCCAGATCCCGAACAGGTCGTTGCCCAGGGTGCCGTAGCCGCCGAAGACCAGATCGAGCATCTGCTGGCGGTCGACGACCAGCCGCATGGCCTGCCGGATGCGCACATCGCGGAACGTCCCCGTGTCCACCCGCATGGTGAACGGGTTCCAGCCGCCGCCGGCCGAGACCAGGACGTTCTTCCCCTCGCCCTGGACCTCGGAGATGACGTCTTCGCTCAATAGGTTGACCACGTCGACCTGGCCGGCCAGCAGCGCGTTCACCTGGCTGGTCTGGTCGCTGTAGTCGGTGATGACGATCTCGTCCAGGTACGGCCGCCCGGGCTGCCAGTAGCCGTCGTAGCGGACGAAGGTGGACTGCGTGCCCGGGCTGAAGCTCTTCAGCCGGAACGGGCCGGTGCCGACCGGGGCGGCCGGGTTGTAGCCGACCGGGATGATGTCCGAGTAGCCGGGAATCGCCAGCGCCTGCTGCAAGGTGGCGAACGGCGTGCTGCACGGGATCTTGACCGTGTACTGGTCCAGCTTGGTCATGTTCTTGGCGTCGATCGACGCCAGGCCCGCCGCGGCGGCCGCCGGGGCCTTCGGGTTCAGGATCTGCCGGAACGTGTAGATGACGTCGTCGGCGGTCAGGTCCTTGCCATTGTGGAAGGTGATCCCCGGCGCGATCCGCAGCGTCCACTCGGTGGCCTTGGCGTTCGGGGTGAGCTCGGTGGCCAGCACGAAGACCGGCTGCGCGTCCGGCGTCAACCCGACCAGCGGCTCGTAAAGGTTGTCGATCCGGGAGAAGTCCACGTTGGTGATGGCGTTCAGCGGGTCTAGCGTGTCGGCGCTCGACCCGCCGGTCAGGCCGGCCCGCAGCGTACCGCCCCGCCGGGGCTTGCCGGCCGTCGAGGTAGTGAAGGCCTTGACCGTATTGCCCGTCCCGCAGCCGCTGAGCAATCCGCCGCCAAGCAGCCCGCCCGCCCCGGCGGCGCCTAGGGTCAGGCCGGTCTTGAGGAAATCCCTGCGGCTGACTCTCATTTCTCTTCCCGGCATGTTTGCTCCCGGCTGTCGCGAGGCGGTGGCCGCTATGTATCCGGATGCCGCGGTGTCCTAGGGAGTTCGCGAGTCCGCGCCTTCGCGATCCCGCGAGTTCACGTCTGCGAGTTCACGGGCTCACCCGTACGAGCCCGCCTGCCCGCCAATGCCAGCGTCAGTGCCGACGTCCGTTCACGATACGAACATAATGTGCATAATGTGATTTAGGCTGATCGTAAAGACGCCCGGCATCGTGTGTCAAGGATCACATCAGCGGATCGCGGGCTCGGCGGGTAGAGCGGGCTCGGCGGGTTCGGTCCTGGCCGTCACGGCGTACCGCTCCACGAGCGTCAGCAGTTCGGCCAGGAAGTCGTCGCGCAGCCGCTCGAGCTCGGCGACGGACCGGCCGTCCGCCTGGCGCAGGCAGCCCTCGATCATCCGGTCCCGCAGCTCGGGGGTGAGCGCGGGCGCCTGCAGCCGGGTCCACGGCTCGAGCAGCGCTGCGCCGAAGTGATCGAGCATGTGAGCCATCCCGCCGCCGCCTCCGGCCAGGTGGAAGGTGAGGCAGGGCCCCATCAGGGCCCAGCGCAGGCCCGGGCCGAACGCGATCGAGGCGTCGATCTCCTCCACGGTGGCCTCGCCCGCCGCCACCATGTGCAGCGCCTCTCGCCACATGGCCTCCTGCAGCCGGTTCCCGACGAAGCCGGGCAGCTCCCGGCTGAGCCGCAGCGGGCGCTTGCCGGTGCTCGCGTAGAAGGCGGTCAGCCAGTCGACGGCGGCGGGATCGGTCCGCTCGCCGCCCACCACCTCGACCACCGGGATCAGGTAGGGCGGGTTGAACGGGTGGCCGACCACGCAGCGCTCCGGGTGCGCGCAGTCGGCCTGCAGCATCGTCATCGCGAAGCCGGACGTGCTCGACGCGATGATCACCTCCGGCCGGGCCGCGCGGTCGATGTCGGCCAGCACCCCGCGCTTGACCGTGCCGTCTTCCGGCGCGTTCTCCTGCACCACGTCGGCGTCGGCCACCGCCCCGGCCAGCTGGTCGTGGAAGGCGAGCCGGTCCGGGCTCGCCCCCTCGCGCAGCCCCATCCGCTCGAGCAGCGGCCAGCTCGCCTCGAGCATGCGGAGCAGGTCGCCGCGTGCCTGCGGCGCCGGATCGTAGACGTCGACGTCCAGCCCCGCCCGCAGATAGTGCAGGGCCCAGCCGCCGCCGATCACCCCGGCTCCGACGATTCCCACCCGGCGTGCCACCTCGGGCTGTTGTTCAGTAGCCCACATTGTCCAGGCCCTTGAGGCCCAGCATCTCGCGCGCCTCGGCCGGCGTCGCCACCTCCAGGGAGAGGGCCTCCAGGATTCCCCTGATCTTGGTGACCTGGCTGGCGTTGGACTCGGCGATCTGGCCCTTGCCCAGGTAGAGGCTGTCCTCCAGGCCGACGCGGACGTGCGAGCCCATGATCGCCCCAGCGGTGACGATGCCCATCTGGTACCGGCCCGCGCCCAGCGTCGACCACTGGTACGCGTCCCCGAGCAGCCGGTCCGCGGTGCGCTTCATGTGCACGATGTGGTCGACGTCCGGCCCGGTGCCGCCCATCGTCCCGAAGATGGTCTGCACGAACACCGGTGCCGGCACGAGCCCGGCGTCCATGTAGTAGGCCAGCGTGTACAGGTGGGAGGTGTCGTACGCCTCCGCCTCGAACCTGGTGCCGGTCTGCGGCCCGATCACCTTGAGCATGTACTCGATGTCGGCGTAGGTGGACACGAACGGCTCGGCCCGGGTGGACTCCAGGTACGGCTCTTCCCAGTCGTACTTGAACTGTCCCTTGTACCGGTCGATCATCGGGAAGCTGCCGTAGTTCATCGTGCCCAGGTTCAGCGTGCATAGCTCCGGCTGGAGCTCGACCACGCCCTGCAGTCGCTCCTGGACGCTCATCCCGGTGCCGCCGCCGGTGGAGATGCTCACGATCACGTCGCTGCGTTCCTTGATCCCCTTCGCGTACTCGGCGAACAGGGCCGGATCGGCCGACGGGCTGCCATCCTCCGGATTCCTGGCGTGCAGGTGCAGCACGGCCGCGCCCGCCGCCGCGGCGGCCACCCCCTGGTCGATGACGTCACCGACCGTATAGGGCAGGTAAGGCGACATCGACGGGGTGTGCCCGGAGCCGGTGAGCGCGCAGGTGATGATGACCTTGCCTGCCATCGTGCCACCTCCTGGTGTTCACGATACGAACGTTTTGTTACTAATGTGCAGCGTATCTGTCCCCTTCGCCACTGGTCAAGATGCGAGCGCGCTGGTGGTAATGACACTCGCTCCGCCCTGGGCGGTTCGTTCAGCGGGTCAGCTAATGGTCAGAAAATAGTCAGCTGACAGTCAGAAAGCTGATGGCGGGCAGTCAGCATTTCTTGAGGTTTAGCTCAGGTAATAAACCGATCCTTCAAAGGGACACAACACGGGGGGACGCGCACCCAGGATCACGTCATGGGTTGCGTTCATGACGCGGTAACCGCCGCAGGGTCAAGATGCCCGCCAGCGCATCCGCCGTGAAAAGTGCCGGGAGGGCCGGCGGATAAATGGTTGAGGCAATTGATGCGATGACGGCTGATCAAGGCGAACCCCGCCGCGCTCACGCGAGCTCTGATGGGCCGGTGCGAGCCCGGTGGAACCTGCAGATGACACTGCCGACCGCCGACCGCGCGGTGTGGATGGCGCGACACGCTACTCGCGACGCGCTGGCGACATGGCGGCTGGCCTACTTGGAGGAGACCGCTGTCCTGCTCGTATCTGAGCTGGTCACTAACGCGGTCCGGCATGCCCGGGGCGGTGACGAGGTAACGCTTCTGCTCCAAGCCGCCGGAACCTGGCTGCGGATCGAGGTCACCGATGCTGACCCGCGGTGGCCGCGGCCGCGCACCCCAGCCGAGTTCGATGGATCAGGTTTCGGGTTGGTGCTCGTGGATGCCCTGGCCGGCAAGTGGGGAGTGCGGGAGACCGCAACCGGCAAAGCCGTGTGGGCGGAACTAGATGAAGGCCAGTCAGACGAGCCGCGGGCCTAGGCAGGTGCGCCCTTCATGATCACCACCGATCTGCTGACCCTCGTCGAGGGTGCCGGCCGGACGTTCACCTATGAAGAGTTCCGAGCCTGGGTCGTGGCGCAGTCGGTTCGTAACGCGCTGGAAGCCGTGTGCAAAGGGCCAGCCTGCGGTCAGTCGAGCAGGGCGCGGATCTCGTCCGCCGTCTGCACCGCTTCCCGTCCGATCTCGCGCAGCCGCCGCGCGGAGTTCCGCTGCGCGGGACCCCAGACGTTGACGACCGCGATCGGCGAGCGCCTGGAGCTGAGCACGGCCGCCGACGCCCCGGAGGAGAACTCCTCGTACTCCCGGTCGCACAGGGCGAACTCGGTCCGGCGGACCTCGGCGAGCTCACGCTCGAGCTGCTCCCGGTCGGTGACGGTGCGCTCGGTATAGCGCGGCAGTTCCGCGGGCAGGATCGCGTCCCGTTCGTCCCGGCCCAGCCAGGCCAGGAACGCCTTGCCGCCCGAGGTCGCGTGCAGCGGCAGCGGCTTGTCCA